>JAEUKU010000268.1 GCA_016794075.1 Rhodospirillaceae bacterium | reverse complement strand
ATCGGCGTGCCGGACATCTACGGCACCTGCGAGCAGCTGGCCAAGGCCGGCGTCAAGATCCCGCGCCCGCCCGGACCGATGAAGCATGGCGGCTCGGTCATCGCCTTCGTCGAGGACCCGGACGGCTACAAGATCGAGCTGATCCAGAAATGAGGAAAGGGCGGATCCTTCGATCCGCCCTTTCTACTTGACACGAACTGCCTGATACGAAGCCTACTTCCGCTTCTCGATCGGCAGATAGGGCCGCTCGCCATAGCCGGTGTAGAGCTGGCGCGGGCGGCCGATGCGCTGGGTCGGGTCCTCGATCATTTCCTTCCACTGCGCCACCCAGCCGACGGTGCGCGCGACCGCGAACAGCACGGTGAACATCGAGGTCGGGAAGCCGATCGCCTGCAGGATGATGCCCGAATAGAAATCGACGTTCGGGAACAGCTTGTGGGAGACGAAATAATCGTCCTCCAGCGCGATGCGCTCGAGTTCCATGGCGAGTTCCAGCAGCGGCTCGTCGCGCTTGCCGAGCGCGTCCAGCACCTCGTGGCAGCTCTGGCGCATCACCGAGGCGCGCGGGTCGTAGTTCTTGTAGACCCGGTGGCCGAATCCCATCAGGCGGAAATTGTCGTCCTTCGACTTGGCGCGCTTGATGAATTCCGGGATGCGGTCCTTGCTGCCGATCTCGCGCAGCATGGAGAGCACCGCCTCGTTGGCGCCGCCATGCGCCGGACCCCACAGGCAGGCGATCCCGGCCGCGATGCAGGCGAACGGATTGGCGCCGCTGGAACCGGCGATGCGCACGGTCGAGGTCGAGGCATTCTGCTCGTGGTCGGCGTGCAGGATGAAGATGCGGTCCATCGCCTTGGCGACGACCGGGTTGATCTCGTAATCCTCCGCCGGCACCGCGAAGTGCATGTAGAGGAAGTTCTCGGCGTAGGACAGGTGGTTGCGCGGATAGATGAAGGGCTGGCCGACCGAATACTTGTAGGCCATCGCCGCGATGGTCGGCACCTTGGCGATCAGCCGGTGCGAGGCGATCATGCGCTGGCGCGGGTCATGGATGTCGGTGCTGTCGTGATAGAAGGCGGAAAGGGCGCCCACCACGCTCACCATCACCGCCATCGGGTGCGCGTCGCGGCGGAACCCGCTGAAGAAGCGGGTGATCTGCTCGTGCAGCATGGTGTGGTAGGTGATGTCCTTCTCGAACTGCTTCTTCTGCTTGGCGTTGGGCAACTCGCCCTCGAGCAGCAGGTAGCAGACCTCCATGAAGTCGGATTTCTCGGCCAGTTCCTCGATGCGATAGCCGCGATGCATCAGGACGCCTTCTTCACCGTCGATATAGGTGATGGCGGATTGCGTCGAGCCGGTGGAGCCGTAGCCGGGGTCGTAGGTGAACAGGCCGTGCTCGGTATAGAGCTTGCGCACGTCGACCACGTCGGGGCCGATGGTGCCCTTCAGCACCGGCAGGTCCCAGGTCTGGCCCTTCGGGTCCTTGACGGTGACGGCGGCATAGGCCTTCGGCGCCTGGGGCGTGATCTTCGAATCCGCCACCTTGATCTTGGTCGCGGCCGGCTTGGCGGTTGATTTCTTGGCCTTGCCCTTGGCTGGAGCTTTGGTCTTCGCCATGTCGAATGTTCCCTGGCTGGATCGAAACGGGAAGGTTAACGATCGAAGGGTAGCATCATAAATGTTAAGGCGCGATGACCTATTTTGCCCTGCAGCATAGACCTTCGACGGGTCAGGCCGTCAGGCAATCGTCGATGCGGCCAAGTGTCTCGTCACGGCCAAGCACCTGCATAACCTCGAAAATCGGCGGCGAGGTGGTGGCGCCGGTGAGCGCGGCGCGGAGCGGCTGGGCAACCTGTCCCAGCTTCACCGCCTTCGCCTCCGCGAAACCGCGCGCCAACGCCTCCAGATCGGCCGCCACCCAATTGGCAGCGCCGGCCAGCGCGGCGCGCAAGGCGGTGAGCACGCCGCGCGCCTCGGGCGTCATCTGGCCGCGCGCCTTGTCATCCAGGGTGAGCGGCCGCGCCGCGGCATAGAACTTCGCATTCTCGGCCAGTTCCTTCAGCGTCTTCGCGCGCGCCTTGAGGCCGGGCATGCCGGCCTGCAGCCGCGCCAGCAGGGTGGCATCGCCGGCCCTGCCCAGCCGCTCCGCCACCTCGCGCGCCAGCCGCGCGTCGTCCGTTTCGCGGATGTAGTGGCCGTTCAGGTTGTCGAGCTTGGCGAAGTCGAAGCGCGACGGCGCGCGGCCGACGGCGTCGAGGTCGAACCACTGGATCGCCTGCTCGGTCGAGATGATCTCATCGTCGCCATGACCCCAGCCGAGGCGCAGCAGGTAGTTGCGCAGCGCCTCGGGCAGATAGCCCATCTCGCGATAGGCCTCGACGCCGAGCGCGCCGTGGCGCTTCGAGAGCTTGGCGCCGTCCGCCCCATGGATCAGCGGGATATGGGCGAAGCTCGGCGCCTCCCAGCCGGCCGCCTGGTAGATCTGCAGCTGGCGGAAGGTGTTGGTCAGGTGGTCGTCGCCGCGGATCACCTGGGTGATGCCCATGTCGTGGTCGTCGACCACAACGGCGTGCATGTAGGTCGGCGTGCCGTCGCTGCGCAGCAGGATCATGTCGTCCAGCTGGTCGTTGGCGACCTTGACCTCGCCCTGGACCTTGTCGTGCACGATGGTCTCGCCGGTTGTCGGCGCTTTCAGCCGGATCACCGGCTTGACGCCGGCGGGCGCGTCCTTCGGGTCGCGGTCGCGCCAGCGGCCGTCATAGCGCACCGGCTTGCCGGCGGCGCGCGCCGCCTCGCGCATCTGGTCCAGTTCCTCGGCCGAGCAATAGCAGTAATAGGCCTTGCCCGCGGCGAGCAGCTCGCGGGCGACCTCGGCATGGCGCTGGGCGCGGGCGAACTGGAAGACGATCTCGCCGTCCCAATCGAGGCCCAGCCATTTCAACCCCTCGACGATCGCGTCGATGGCTTCCTTGGTCGAGCGTTGCCGGTCGGTATCCTCGATGCGCAGGCGGTAGGTGCCGCCATGGTGGCGGGCATAGAGCCAGTTGAACAAGGCCGTGCGGGCGCCGCCGATATGGAGGAAGCCGGTGGGCGAGGGGGCGAAGCGCGTGACGATGCTCATGACCAGGTGATCCGATCGAAAATGCGGGCGGGATTGGGGGCTTAATTAGCCATCCATCAGGCCCTTGGCAACCGATAGGAAGATCGGGTCAGATACAGCTAAAGCGTGTGGGGGAGGGCGGGGCGTGTGGTTCGACCGGCTTGAGGCGGTCATCGCCGATCAGCGGCGGGCATGGCCGGTATGGCTGAGCATCGCTTTCGGCGCCGGCATCGCCATCTACTTCGCCCTGTGGCGGGAGCCGCCCTGGCCGGTCGGGATCGCCGCCTTTGCGACGGCCCTGCTGGCCACCCTGACGCTTCGCCGATACGATGCGGCCTGGGCCGCCGGAATCCTGCTCTGCGCCATGGCGGCCGGCTTCGCCGGGGCCCAATGGCGCACCGCGCAGATGGCGGGAATCATGCTGCCGGCGCCGATCGAGCGGGCGCTCTATGTCGGCATCGTCGAGCAGATCGAATTGCTGCCGGCCGGCCAGCGCGTCACCTTGCGCGACGTCGACATCAAGGACCTGCCCCGCGCGGCGACGCCGGAGCGCATCCGCATCCGCGTCGTCGTCAGCCAGCCGGAACTGCGCGTCGGGCAGAAGGTGGGCGGGGTCGCCAGCCTGAACCCGCCGGCGGGGCCGGCCGCGCCCGGCGCCTTCGATTTCCGGCGCCAGGCGTTTTTCGACGATCTCGGCGCGATCGGTTTCGGTTTCGGCCGCCTCAAGGTCCTGAAGCAGCCGGCGGAAGCGGGGCGATTCCAGAGCCTGATGTCCTCCGGCGCGGACGCAATTTCGCGGATGCGCGCGGCCATTGCGCAACGCATCCGCGCCCAGTTGCCCGAGGCCGCCGGCGCCATGGCGATCGCGCTCACCGTAGGCGACCAGACGGCCCTGCGCAGCGCCGACATCAATGCCATGCGCGATTCCGGACTGGCGCATCTGCTGTCGATCTCGGGGCTGCATATCGGCCTCGCCGCCGGCTTGTTCTTCTTCGGCCTGCGGTTCGGCCTGGCCTTTGTGCCCAGGATCGCCCTGCGCTATCCGGTGAAGAAATGGGCGGCGGCGGTGGCGATCCTCGCCGCCCTGCTCTATGCGGGCCTGGCCGGCTGGACCACGCCGACGCAACGCTCGGTGATCATGGCGGGGCTCGCCTTCTGCGCCATCATCCTCGACCGCTCGCCGATCTCGCTGCAGCTGGTCGCCTGGGCCGCCTTCGCCGTGTTGCTGTTCCAGCCGGAGAGCCTGTTGGGCGCGAGTTTCCAGATGTCCTTCGCCGCTGTCTTCGCCCTGGTCGTGGTGTTCGAGCGCCTGGGGCCGTGGTTCGCCCGGCGCCGGCAATCCTGGGGCGAGGGGGCAAGCTGGGATGCCAAAATCTTCCATGCCCTTGGCTGGCTGTTCGTCTGGCTCGCCGGCACGGTGGCGACCAGCTTCATTGCCGGTCTCGCGACGCTGCCTTTTGCGCTCTACCACTTCGACCGGATCTCGGTTTACGGCGTCGTGGCCAATGCGATTGCGGTGCCGCTGACCGGGTTCTGGGTCATGCCCTGCGCGGCGCTGACGCTGATCCTGATGCCCTTCGGCCTGGAGGCCTGGCCGCTCGCCGCGATGGGGTGGGGCTGCGACGCCCTGCTGGCGGTGGCACATTGGGTGGCGGATTGGCCCGGCGCGGTGGTCGTGATGCCGGCGCTCGCCGTCATCGCCTTGCCGCTGACGGCGACCGGCTTGTTGTGGCGCGGCCTCGCCCGTGGGCGGCTGCGCTGGATCGGCGTGGCGCCCTTGGTATTTGGCCTGTCGACCGCCTGGATCGTCGAGCGTCCCGATCTTCTCATCTCGCCGAGCGGCAAGCTGCTGGCTTTCCGTACGCCGGCGGGCGAGTTGCTGCTCACCTCGCCGCGCGCCGAAAGGCTGGTGCGCGAAACCTGGCTGCGCCGCAACGGCCAGCTCCGCTTCGATGATATCGCCGACCTCAGCGGCAGCGAGGAATGGCTTCGCTGTGGGCCGCGCGGCTGCGACTATGGCGAAGGGGCCAGGGTCCGCGTGCTGTTGGGCGAGGTGGCACCGTCGGCGGAGGATTGCGGCGGCATCGCGCTCCTCGTCGCGGTGCAGGCGGATATGGCCGCGTGTCCCGCCGTGGCGAGCATCGGCAGAGCGACCCTCGCCGCGCGCGGCGCCCATGCCATCTATCTGGATGGCGGCATCCTGCGCATCGAGGACGCGGCCCAGCACATCGGCCAACGCCCCTGGGCGCCGACGGCCGCGGCCGAGCCGCTGTCTTCAGATTCTGGGGATGGAGCGCCGGCCGGCGCTCAGTAGCGTCGCATCAAGCCGACCAGGCGACCCTGGATGCGCACCCGGTCGGGGCCGAAGATGCGGGTCTTGTGCGCCTGGTTTGCCGGCTCGAGGGCGATGGAATCACCCTTGCGGCGCAGGCGCTTCAAGGTGACTTCGTTGTTGTCGATCAGCGCCACAACGATGGTGCCATTCTCAGCGCTTTCGCACCGCTCGATGACCACGGTGTCGCCATCCTGGATGCCGGCATCGACCATGGAATCGCCCTCGACGGTGAGGGCGTAATGCTCGCCGCGGCCCACCAGCGTCGCCGGCACGTCGATGGAATTGGAATTGTCGCGCAGGGCTTCGATCGGCGTGCCGGCCGCGATCTTGCCGTAGAGCGGCAGCTGCAGCGCACTGCTGGCCTGAGCGGCCACGACGGCGCCGGGCAAAGAGGGGGTGAAATCGCCGCGGATGACGTTGAGCGCGGCGCGGCGGTCCTCGCCGGCGCGCGGGGCTGGCGCGGCCTTTGTCGTCTGGTCCTCCGGCAACCGCACCACATCCAGGGCCCGGGCCCGGTGCGGCAGGCGGCGGATGAAGCCGCGCTCCTCCAGGCCGGTGATCAGGCGATGGACGCCCGACTTGGACTTGAGGCCGAGCGCCTCCTTCATCTCGTCGAAGGAGGGTGAGATGCCGCTTTCCCCCAGGCGTTCCTGGATGAATTTCAGCAATTCCCGTTGCTTGCGCGTCAGCATGGACATCCCCGTTTGGCGCCGCCCGCGCCACCGTTCATCGGCGCACCAGGACTAGCGCTGGAACAAATCACAAACACAGGATGTTCTATTTTAGTTCCAGTCGATCGTCAAGCCGGTTGTGCCGGAGGGGTATCCGACCCCTCCGCACGCCCGTTGCCGCCCGGATTCAGTCGCAGGCGGCCGTGACCATGATCTCGACCTTCCATTTCGGGTCGGCGAGCTTGGCTTCGACGGTGGCGCGGGCGGGGGCCTGGCCGGCCGGCACCCATTCCTTCCAAGCGCGATTCATCTCGGCGAAGGTGGAGATGTCGGAGAGCCAGATATTGACCTTCAGCATCCGGGTCTTGTCGGTCTTGGCCTGGGCCAGGGTCTCGTCGATCTGCTTCAGGATGTTCTTGGTCTGCTCATAGACCGAGGGCGAGACCGGCTCCTCGGCGACGTGGCCGGCGAGATAGGCGATTCCGTTATGCACTACCATGTCCGCGATCACGGTGGCGTCGCCGAAACGTCGAATGGTCATGGAAAACTCCTTGCGATGGATAGATCCCGAATGGCGGCGGCATCATAGCGATCCGCGCGCGCGGCACAATTGCCGCGCCGCTTGAATTCCGCTGCTTTTGCTGGTCCTGTGGCGGCCCTGCTTTCAATCCTATCGCCTCGCGATCGAACCATGTCGCCGATCATCCACGTCGAGAAGCTCTGCAAGGACTACGAGGTCCACCAGAAGGAACCCGGGCTCGCGGGATCGTTTCGTTCGTTCTTCCGCCGCAAGTTCCAGATCGTGCCGGCGGTCAGGGATGTGAGCTTCGACATCGCGCCCGGCGAGATCGTCGGCTTCCTCGGCCCCAACGGCGCCGGCAAGACGACGACCCTAAAGGTCTTGTCCGGCCTGCTATACCCGACGTCGGGCAAGGTCGACGTCCTCGGTTTCACCCCGCAGGAGCGCAAATCCGCGTTCCTCAAGTCCATCACCATGGTCATGGGCCAGAAGCAGCAATTGTCCTGGGACCTGACGCCGGCGGATTCCTTCCTGGTCAACCAGGCGATCTACGACGTCGCCGACGGCGATTACCGCAGCCGCCTCGGCGAGCTCACCGAGATGCTGGAGCTGCAGCCCGTGCTGAACAAGCCGGTGCGCAAGCTCTCGCTGGGCGAGCGGATGAAATGCGAGCTGGCGGCGGCCTTGCTGCACGCGCCGAAGATCCTGTTCCTCGACGAGCCGACCATTGGGCTCGACGTCAACATGCAGCAGGCGGTGCGCCGCTTCGTCGCCGACTACAACAAGCGTACCGGCGCCAGCATCATTCTCACCTCGCACTACATGGCCGACGTCGAGGCGCTGGCCGAGCGGGTGCTGGTGATCGACGGCGGCCGCCTGGTGTTCGATGGCGATCTCAGCGCCCTGGTGGCGGCGCGGGCGCCGAACAAGGTGCTGCGGCTGCAGCTGGAAGCCGCCGTGGCGCGCGAGCGGCTGGCGCAGTTTGCGCCGGTGCGCAATCTTGACGGGCTCACGGCGGAGTTGCTGGCGCCGCGCGGCAACGTGGCGGAAATCGCGGCGCGCATCCTCAACGAGATCGCGGTGGCCGATATCGCCATCGAGGACATGCCGATCGAGGAGGTGCTGGGCGCCCTGTTCCAGCGCCCGTCCGCTCCGCAGGCGGCGCAGGCGGCGTCATGACTCTGCCCAGCCTGCGCGCGCTCAAGGCCCTGCTGGTGCTGAACTACAGCCTGTCGCTGCAGTACCGGGCGCAGTCGGTGTTGTGGATGATCAACGGCAGCGTGCCGCTGATCATGCTGCTGATCTGGCTGCAACTGGCGCAAGGCGGCGCCATTGGCGGCTATGACACACTTACCTTCTCGCAGTATTTCCTGTTCATGTTCCTGTGCCGGCAATCGACGCCGACCTGGGTCATCTATCTGATGGATCGCGGCGTGAAGCAGGGCGAGCTGTCGCCCTATCTGCTGCAACCGCTGCATCCGGTCTGGCGCTATGCCTCGGAGCATTGGGGCGAGATGCTGTGCCGGCTGCCGATCGTGCTGCCGATCGTGCTGCTGGGGCTCACCCTGGCGGATGCCTGGACCGTGGACCTGCTGCGCAACCTGCCGCTGTTCCTGGTGGCGCTCGCCTTGGCCTGGATCATCAATTTCACCGTCCACCTGGTGGTGGGGATGATCGCCTTCTGGGCCGACAACGCGCTCGGCTACGACACCTTCGTCTATCAGCTCTACATCATGCTGGGCGGCGTCATGGTGCCGCTGGAGCTGTTTCCCGCGGCGATCCGCGACGCGCTCTACTGGACGCCGTTCCCCTATGTCCTCGATTTCCCGGTTCGGGTCATGATCGGCCGCGCCGCCGGTCCGGAGATGTGGTGGGGGCTCGGCGTGCAAATGCTGTGGGTGGCGATCCTGGTCTCGTTGTTTGCGCTGCTGTGGCGCGCCGGCCAGAAGCGCTACGCCGCGGCGGGTGCCTGAGCATGAAGCGCCATCTCCGCCTCATCGCCCTGTTCGTGCGCGCGACGGTGCAGTCGCAGCTCGAATACCGCTCCGGCGTGCTGGGGCGGCTGCTGGCCAATCTGATGTCGGTGGGGACGGGGATCCTGCTGCTCTGGGCGATGTTCCAGCAGGTCTCCAGCGTCGGCGGCTGGAACTTCGACCAGGTCCTTGTCCTGGTCGGCGTCGTCTACACGGTCGAGTTCGTGGTGGAGATCTGGTTCTACCCCAGCCTCAATCCCGTTTCCGGCTATGTGCGCAAAGGGGAGTTCGATCTCCTCCTGCTGAAGCCGGTTTCCTCGCAGTTCCTGGTGACGTTCCGCTATCTGCAGGTGCTCGAATTCTCCGGCCTCGTCATCGGCCTGGCGGTGATCGGCATCGGCATGCATCGCCTGGGTTCGCTCACCCTGCCGAACCTGCTGATACTTGCGGTCTTCCTGGTCGTGGCGCTGGCGATCATCTACAGCCTCTATCTGGCGCTCTCGACGCTGGCCTTCTGGTTCACCCGGATCGAGGAGGTGGCAAGCATCATCTGGCTGCACTCCACCGCCGGGAGCTTCCCGGTGGCGGCCTATCCGGGCTGGGCGAGGGTCCTGTTCACCTTCGTCCTGCCGGTCGCCTTCGTCACCAACGTGCCGGCCCAGGCGGCCACCGGCCGGCTGACCTGGGACTGGGCGCTGGGCGCGCTGGCCTTCGCCGCCACGGCACTCCTGGGGTCCGGCTGGCTGTGGGGCAGGGCCATCCGCAGCTACAGCAGCGCCAGCTCCTGAGCCGGTTTCAGCTGCTGGCACGAGCCTTGCGATATAGGCCGTGAGATCACGCGGAGGAGCGCCAAATGGCGGCATATTCAGCCAATCGGCCCGATCAGGGGCCCACGTGCCCGGCAAGAATTGCCGGGTCGCCGGTTGGCGTCGGCTCCGCGGGCGGGAGGCGGTAATGGCAGCGAGTAATATCGGATTGGGAGCCCAGGCGGGCGGCTACGAGATCCGCGCCGACGTCCTCAACGGCATCCAGCAGGCGAGCGCCAATACCGGCGTCGATTTCTCGTTCCTGATGGCCCAGGCGGCGAAGGAAAGCGGCTTCAATCCCGACGCCAAGGCGAAAACTTCCAGCGCTTCCGGCCTCTACCAGTTCGTCGAGCAGACCTGGCTTTCAGTCGTGCGCAAGCACGGCGCCGAATACGGCCTCGGCGACATGGCCTCCAAGATCAAGATCGCCGAGGACGGCGTGCTCAAGGTCGCCGACCGCGCACTGCGCAAGGAGATTCTCGACCTGCGCCGCGATCCGGAGATCGCCGCCGCGATGGCGGCGGAGCATGCCGCCGACAACGAGGAACGCCTCGACGCCAAGCTCGACCGCGAGGTGCAGCCGGTCGATCTCTATCTGGCGCATTTCCTCGGCCTGAAGGGCGCGCTCAATTTCCTCCGCGCGATGGACGCCAATCCCAACCAGGCGGCGGCCGCGATCGCGCCGCGCGCGGCGGCGGCGAACAAGGCCGTGTTCTACAATGCCGACGGCACGCCGCGCAGCCTGAAGCAGATCTACGATCGCTTCCAGCATCGCATGACGAGCGAGATGGCGGCTTATGATGATCTGGACGACGCGCTGCCGGGCCAGGGCGCGACGATGCTGGCGGACGTGCGTTCGAGCGGATCGATCGGCGGCGGCGACCGCGCCGTGTTCGGCACCACCAGCCCGGGCGGAATCCTCTCGCCGCTGATGCTGGTCACGCTCGCTTCGCTGCCCACGGGCCGCGACGAGAAGGACGCGCAGGGCAACAGCAGCCTGTTCGACAAGGCACTGGTCTCGCCGGCGGCTTAGGTTTCAACTCAGAAACCCGGAACTGGCATCCCCGCCGACCCTCGGGCTTGACCCGAGGGGAGCGCCGGGATCCACAGCTCCTCTGCACGGACCTGTGGGTTCGTGTTCTCCGGTCCTTGCGACGGCGAGGTAGATCCCGGGGCAAGCCCGGGATGACGGGCGAGTGGGTTGCCGAAACGAAGCAGCGCCGCGATGGTGGTGTGGTCGCTATACGACCTAGCGAATTCTCAATGCCGATCGAGCGCCTGGCGGCCTTCTTCGGTCAGCTTGCAGACCAGCCAATCGGGCTTCAGCGGATTGGTGAACCAGGGCTCGGCCCAGCCGTGGGAGATGCAGGCGCGCACCACGTTCTCATGCACACGCTGGCCCCATTCGTCGAACAGCGGCAGCTTGCCGCCGGGCTGGCTCAGGCCCTTTTTCAGCCAGCTCCGCTGCGCGTCGCTCAGCTTGTGCTCGGCGACAATCGACTGCGCGCCCCTCATGACATCCATCCCCTGAAGACTATTTTGACGCCAGCTTAGCAAAACCGCCTAGGCGATTGCAATTGCGGCTCAATGATCCGCTCAATGTTCCTCCGGGCCGCCCATCAGGCGGGGGTATTCGATGGCCGGGCAGTGATCCATGACCACCTCCAGGCCGGCCGCCCGCGCCTTGCGGGCGGCATCCTCGTTGACCACACCGAGCTGCATCCACACGAATTTCGCGCCGATCTCGATGGCTTCGAGGGCGGGCGCCGCCGCATCGGCCGAATTGCGGAAGATGTCGACCATGTCGATGCGGCCGGTCTTCTCCTGCGGGATGTCCTTTAGGCCGGCATAGACCTTCTCGCCGTTCAGGTCCTTGCCGGCGAGGACCGGATTGACCGGGATCACCCGGTAGCCGCGCGATTGCAGGAATCGCATCACGCCATGGCTGGCCCGGTTCGGCTTGTCGGAGGCGCCGACCAGGGCGATGACCTTGGTCTCGGTGAGGATGCGCTTCAGGAGGTCGTCGGTCGCATGAATGGTCAAGATCACAGCTCCAGTTTGTGGCCGAGGCGGCCGGCGAGGTCCTGGATGAACTGCCAGGCGACGCGCCCCGAGCGGGCGCCGCGGGTCATCGACCATTCGACGGCCTCCGCTCTTAACTGGTCCTGCGCGATCTTGATTCCAAGGGCGGCGACGTAACCCTCGATGATCGCGAAGAAGGTCTCCTGGTCGCAATTGTGGAAGCCGATCCACAGGCCGAAGCGGTCGCTGAGCGAGACTTTCTCCTCCACCGCCTCGGAGGGATTGATCGCGGTGGAGCGCTCGTTGTCGATCATCTCGCGCGGCATCAAATGCCGGCGGTTCGACGTCGCGTAGAACAGCACGTTCGCCGGGCGGCCCTCGATGCCGCCCTCGAGCACCGCCTTCAGCGACTTGTAGCTGGCATCGGCGGCGTCGAAGGAGAGGTCGTCGCAGAACAGGATGCAGCGGCGCTTCTGCGCGCGCAGGATGCCGAGCAGCTTCGGCAGCGTCACCAGGTCCTCGCGGTGGATCTCGATCAGCGCCAGCTTGTCCGCGGCGCCCTCATTGACCTGCGCATGCACGGCCTTCACCAGCGAACTCTTGCCGGTGCCGCGCGCGCCCCAGAGCAGGGCGTTGTTCGCCGGGAAGCCCTTGGCGAAGCGCCGGGTGTTGTCGAGCAGGATCTGCTTCGACTGGTCGATGCCGCGCAGCAGGCTGATGTGCACGCGTGAGACGGCCGCCACGGGCTCCAGCCAGCCTTCCGGATGCCAGACGAAGGCGTCGGCGCCGGAAAGATCCGTGCGCGGCGCGACTGGCGGCGCGAGCCGCCCGAGGCTGTCGGCGATGGATTGCAGGACGCGCAGCAACTCAGGATCGTTCATGAATGCCCCGATGATCAGCTCCAAGGGGCGGGAGTATGCAATGCCGGCCCATCCGCCGCCAAGGGCGGATGGGCGCGGATTGTCGCGGGGCTGGGAGCCTAGATAGCCCAGGCGTCCTTGACCGCCTGCAGCGCGATGGCCGGCTCGACATAGGCGGCGAGCGCGGCGAGGCTGCGCTCGATCGGCTGGGTCGAGTTGTCGATCACCAGCTCCGCCTTGGCCGGCGCCTCGTAGGGCGCGTCGATGCCAGTGAAGTTCTTGATCGCGCCGCTGCGGGCCGCCTTGTAGAGGCCCTTCGGATCGCGCGCCTCGCACTGGGCGAGATCGGCCTTCACGTGGATCTCGTGGAAGCGCTCGCCGACGATGGCGCGCGCCCGGTCGCGCTCCTGCGCATAGGGCGAAATGAGCGAGACGAGGACGACCATGCCGGCATCGGCCAGCAGCTTGGCGACCTCGGCCGAGCGGCGGATGTTCTCGGCGCGATCCTCCGGCGAGAAGCCGAGATCGGCGGTGACGCCCTGGCGCAGCCGGTCTCCATCGAGGACAAAGACCTGGCGGCCGCGCTGGAACAGCAGGCGCTCCAATCCCATGGCGAGGGTCGATTTGCCGGAACCGGACAGCCCGGTCAGCCAGAGCACCGCGCCGCGATGGCCGTTCAACGCTTCGCGCGCGTCACGCGTCACCAGATGGTCGGGCGCGACGAGCCGCTTGTCGACGTCGCTGGATTCCGCATCCAGCACGAGGGCGCCGCCGACGATGTCGCCATCGCGGATCAGCACGCCGCGGCCGGTGCGCTGCATGTCAGCGGCCTTGTCCAGCGCCATTAGCGCGCGGCTGCGGAGCGTGATCTCGGCGATGGCGTTGCGCGCGACCTCGCTCGCCTGGACTGGCTGCAGCTTCTCGACATCGATGGCGGCGGTGATCTTCTCGACCTCGACCGGATATTCGGCGGTGGCGACCTTCAGCTTCAGCTTGTCGCCGACGCGCAACGGTTGCTCGTCCAGCCAGAACAGACGCAGCTCGGCGCGATGGCCGAGCACCGGGCGCCGTTCCGAATGCACCGCGACATGGCCGCGCTCGATGAAGAGCTCGTCGTCAAGCGTGATCGCCACCGACTGCCCGGCCGAGGCGGCCATCGCCTGCGGCGCAGACCAGGCCTCGATGCTGGCGACCTTGGCCTGCTTGAAGCCCGGCGCGAATTCCAGCCGGTCGCCGACGCGCAAGCTGCCGCTCTCGATGCGGCCGACGACGAGGCGCCGCTCGTCGAACTTGAACACGTCCTGCACTGGCAGGCGCAGCGGCTGGTCGGTCGCGACGGGTGCTGCGGCAAAATGGTCCAGCGCCTCCAGCACCGTCGGGCCCTGGTACCAGGGCAAATTGGCAGAGCGCGCGGCGATGTTGTCGCCGTTGCGGGCGGAGACCGGGATGATGGCCGCCGGCGTCAGCTTCAGCTGCGCCAGGTAAGCCGTGATCTCGCGCGCGATGGCATCGAAGCGCGCCTGGTCGTGGCCGATGAGGTCGACCTTGTTCACCACCACGGCGATCTGGCGCAGGCCGAGCAATTGCAGGATGAGCGCGTGCCGCCGCGTCTGTTCCCTCACGCCTTCCGCCGCGTCGATCACCAGGAACGCCGCCTGCGCCTGGGCGACGCCGGAAATGGCGTTCTTCAGGAACTCCTTGTGGCCCGGCGCGTCGATGATGACGTAACGGCGGCGCGCCGTCTGGAAGAAGATCTGCGTGGTGTCGATGGTGATGCCCTGGTCGCGCTCGGCCTGCAGGGCGTCGAGCAGGAAGGACCATTCGAAGGTGCCGCCGCGCTTGTCGGAAGCCGCCTTGATCTCGGCGAACTTGCCCTCAGGCAGCGAGTTGGTGTCGTGCAGCAGGCGGCCGATCAGGCTCGACTTGCCGTGGTCGACATGACCGACGATGGCGAAGGGAAAGCGCTCGGCGAGGGGCGCGGTGGTGACGCTCTCGACCGGCTTCAAGGCGAAGGCTGTGCCGTCCATGTTCATGATCCTACATATACCCTTGGGCCCGCAGCCGCTCGAACGCGTCCTCGCGCTCGTGGTCCATGGCGCGGCCGGCGCGCTCGGATGTCTTGGTATGGGTCAGTTCGGCGATGATCTCGTCGAGGTTTGAAGCATCGGAAATGATCGGGCTGGTGATGTCCTGGTCGCCCAGCGAGCGGTAGCGCTTGCCGTTGCGCGCGTAATAGAGATCGACGATCGGAATCCCTTCGCGCGCGATGTAGCGCCAGATGTCGAGCTCGGTCCAGCTCAGCAGCGGATGGATGCGCATATGGGCACCCTCCGGCAGGTCACTCTTGAAATGGTCCCAGAATTCCGGCGGCTGGTCGCGGAAATTCCAGGCGCCGCTTTCGGCGCGCGGGCTGAACACACGCTCCTTGGCGCGCGTCGCCTGCTCGTCGCGGCGGATGCCGGCGATGATGCCCTTGAACTGGAACTCGTCCAGCACGCGGCGCAGGCCGATGGTCTTGCGCGCGGCGGAGCGCGCCGCCGGCGGCAGGCTGGGATCGACCTCCTCGACCGGCGGGCAATCGCGCACGATGAGGTTGAGGTTCCACGTCTTCGCGTAGCGGTCGCGGAAGTCGTACATCTCCGGGAACTTCTTGCCGGTGTCGACATGGACGACCGGGAAGGGGACGTGGCCGAGGAAGGCCTTGCGCGCCAGCCACAGCATGACGTTGGAATCCTTGCCCAGCGACCACAGCATGGCGATCGGCTTCAGCCGGCTGAAGGCCTCGCGCAGGATGTAGATACTCTGGTTCTCGAGGGCGTCGAGGTCGCTCATATGCCGGCTCCGTCAAATCCCAAGTGGATGCCGCATTCCGTCTTCTCGGTCCCGGCCCAACGGCCGGCGCGGCTGTCTTCGCCGTCCAGGATGCGCCGCGTACAGGGCGCGCAGCCGATCGAGGCGTAGCCCTCGTCGAACAGCGGGTGCCGGGGCAGCTTGAAGTCCTTGAAGGCCTGGTTGATCTCCGCCTCGCTCCAATTGGCGAGCGG
>JAEUKU010000301.1 GCA_016794075.1 Rhodospirillaceae bacterium | reverse complement strand
TCGGCGCCGGTCAGGATGGCGACGACGCCGGGTGCCGCGCTCGCGGCCGCGGTGTCGATCTTCACGATCTCCGCATGGGCATGCGGCGAGCGCAGGATATAGGCATAGGCCTGGCCCGGGCGGTTGATGTCGTCGGTGTAGGTGCCGCGTCCGGTGAGGAAACGGAAATCTTCCTTGCGCTTGACCGAAGCGCCGATGCCGGTGGCTGTGGGAGCGTTCATGGCGTCACCCTTTCATCGCGGCTGCGCCGGCCTTAACGGCCTTGACGATGTTGTGATAGCCGGTGCAACGGCAGATGTTGCCCTCCAGACCGTCACGGATCTGCTCTTCGCTGGGGTTGGGATTGTTCTTCACCAGGTCGATGGCGCTCATCACCATGCCGGGGGTGCAGAAGCCGCATTGCAGGCCGTGATTGTCGCGGAAGGCTTCCTGCATCGGGTGCAGCGTGTCGCCCTTGGCGAGGCCTTCGATCGTGGTGACATTGGCGCCGCTCGCCTGGACCGCGAGCATGGTGCAGGCCTTCACCGCCTTGCCGTCGACATGCACGACGCAGGCGCCGCATTGGCTGGTGTCGCAACCGACATGCGTGCCGGTGAGGCCAAGCTTGTCGCGCAGCAATTGTGTGAGCAAGGTGCGTGCTTCGACTTGCGCCGAGACGCGCTTGCCGTTCACCGTCAATTCCACGGTCGGCATCAGATACCCTCCCAGAGTGATGATGACGGCGACGCCGTCACCGCGAGCGCCGGTTCGACCCGGCCTTCGTTTCCCAACGGCGATAGTTTAACGACCCCGCTTGACCGCGTGTCAAGCGACCAGCGCTGACGGCGATGACGGCGGCATGAATTCTTCATGCCGCACCTGCGAGGGTTCACCTCAAGATCGCAACCGGGTACTACCGGAGCGCCACCAGCGCCAGGATCGCGGCGACCACGATCACCAGGCCGATGATCCAGATCCAGGGGGAGAGGCCGCCGCCCGCTTCCGGCGCCGCCTGCTCCGCCGGCGGTGCCGGGACCTCCGGCGCGGCGACGGCCTCGGGCGTCTCGATCGCAGTCACCGCGGCGATCTCGGCGGCGGCGTCGCGCGTCGCCTGCGCGGCGAAGGCGGCGAAGAACTCGTCCGCCAGCTTGCGCGCGCTGCCCTCGACCAGGCGTGAGCCGATCTGCGCCAGCTTGCCGCCGATCTGGGCATCCACCTTGTAATGCAGGATCGTCGCGGCGCCACTTTCGACGGATTCGAGCGTCACCTTGGCGCCGCCCTTGGCGAATCCGGCCGCACCGCCCTGACCCTCGCCGGTGATGGTGTAGCCGTTGGGCGGATCGATGTCGCTCAAGGTCACCTTGCCGCCGAAGCCGGCCTTGACCGGGCCGATCTTGGCCACCACGCGGGCGGAAAACTCCGTGTCGGAGGTCTTGGTGAGGTCTTCGCAGCCGGGAATGCAGGCCTTCAGCACCTCGGGGTCGTTGAGCGCGGCCCACACCGCCTCGCGCGGCGCCGCGATGCGATAATCGCCCGTCAGATCCATCGAACGCCTCCCGGAATCGCGCGATCTTCGGCGAACATCGAAGGCAATCTTGACAGGTTGTCAAGCAACGTCGGACCTTGAGCCATGACCGCAACGATCCTGTTCCGCCGGCTTCCGGCGATGACGCTTCTCTTCCTGACCCTCGCGCTCGGATCCGCGGCGGCGCTGCCGCGCAGCGAGCTGCTGGTGGAAACGGCTTCCAGCCAGTTCCGCTTCGAGGTGGAGGTCGCCGACGACCCGTCGGAGCGGGCCAAGGGCCTGATGTTCCGCGAAAGCCTCGCCGACAATGCCGGCATGCTGTTCCTCTATCCGGAGCCGCAGGAGGTCGAGTTCTGGATGAAGAACACGCCGCTCTCGCTGGACATGGTCTTCGTGCGCCAGGACGGCACCATCGCGCGGATCGCGGAACGGACGACGCCGTTCTCGGAAGAAATGATCCCCTCGGGCGAGGCGGTCAGCGCGGTGCTGGAAGTCAAAGGCGGCTTGATGCGCGAACTCGGCATCGCCGTGGGCGACCGGCTGCGGCATCCGGCGTTCTCCGAATAGCGCGCGCCGGCTCCCGTCGCCGGGCGAACGCCGGTGCCCTTACAGCAGTGAAGATTGCAGGTTCAGTCCGCTTCGGGCGGCACGAAGACGTATTGGTTGCCGCCCTCGAGCGAGCTTTGCGCCACGGTCTTGCGGCGTGTCTGGTCGTTCACGCAGATGATGTGCGCATAGGGCGTGCCGTCGATGCCGTCGAAGAGCGAGGCAACTTCCCACACCAGATAGGGGATACCGGCCGTCTGATAGCGCGCCCCGACCGAGATCGGCGCCTGCTTCTGTGTCTTGAATGGATTGATCATGCCTGTTTCGGACGTTGCCGGTGTTCTCTCATCCCGAGACCGGAAAGAATACCACAAGGCTTGCCCGGCGCTCAACAAAGCCCCGGCGGCGGAGCTGTGGCCTGTTTTTGAACGGCTGTTCATCACGCATTCCTCAAATACCAGTCATGGTCGAGTTCGGTGACCCGGGAAAAGAACCGGTCCTGCTCGGCCCGCTTCACTGCCACGAAGACGCGGTGGAAGTCCTCGCCAAAATAGTCCCGCATACTTTTGGACTGCGCGAACAGCTCCAGGGCTGCGAACCAATTCCCAGGCAGCTTGACGCCCATCTCGGCCGCCTTGGCATAGCCGTTGCCTTCGACCGGCGCGCCCGGATCGAGGCGGTGCTTCAGCCCGTGATGGATCGCCGCCAGCAGCGCCGCCACCGCCAGATAGGGATTGGCGTCGGCGCCGCAGACGCGGTGCTCGATGTGGCGCGTCGGCGCCGGGCCGGCCGGCACACGGAAGCTGACGGTGCGGTTGTTGATGCCCCAGGTCGGCGCCACCGGCGCATAGGAGTTGGCGCGAAAGCGGCGATAGGAGTTCGCGTTGGGCGCAAACACCGCCATCGAATCGTTGAGCAGCGCGCCCATCCCGCCGACGGCGAACTTCAGCAGCTCGGTGCCTTCCGGCGCCTCGCTGCCGAAGGCGTTCTTGCCGTCCTTGTCGGCCAGGCTGACATGCAGATGCATGCCGCTGCCGGCGATGTCGGAGAAGGGTTTGGCCATGAAGGTGGCTTCCATGCCGTGCTGCACGGCGACACCCTTGACCGCGCGCTTGTACATGATCGCCTCGTCGGTCGCGCGCAGGGCGTCCGGGCGGTGCCGCAGGGTCAGTTCCAGCTGGCCGGGGGCGTATTCGGAGATCGCGGTCTCGGCCGGGATGCCCTGCACGTCGAAGGCGGCGTAGAGGTCGTTGAAATAGGGCGCCTGGTCGTCGAGCTCGCGCAGGCCATAGACCTGGATATCCCACGGGCGGTAGCCGGTGACCGGCGAGGCCGGCAGCTGCACTTCGCCCTTCGGCCCGCGATTGCGGTCGAGCAGATAGAATTCCAGCTCGCAGGCGATGACGGGGGTGAGGTCGAACTCCTTGAACCGGTCGATCACCCGCCGCAGCACATGGCGCGGGTCATAGGCGCAGGGCGCGCCGTCCAGTTCGTAGACGCTGACCATCACCTGGGCGAAATTCTCGCCCAGCCAGGGCGCGCGGACCAGGCTGCCGGGAACCGGCTTGCCCAAATAGTCGGCGTCGCCGTTGGTCCAGACCAGGCCGCTTTCCTCGACGTCCTCGCCGGTGATGTCGAGCGCCAGCATGGTGCCGGGCAAGTACCGGCCGTGCTCGTAGATCGGCAGCAGATCGTGGCGGCGCAGGTTCTTGCCGCGCGGCACGCCGCTCTGGTTGGTGAAGACGAGTTGGATGAACTCGATATCGGGGTTCTTGGCCAGGAACTCCCGGGCCTCGTCGATATCGGCAACCATTCTGCTCATGATGAGTACGTTTCCTCTGGTTCGGGGATTCGGCCGCTCAGGCCAGCAATTCGGCCATGCAGCCATCGACCGCCGCCACCAGCCGGTCTACCTGGTCGGCGCTGGTCGCCGGGCTGACCAGGGTCATGTTGTGGAAGGGGGCGATGATGAAGCCGCGGTTCAGCAAATAGAGGTGGATGGCCAGTTCCAGGCGCGGATGCATCGCCGCCTGGGCCTCGGTGCCGTTCTTCGGCCGCTCGGGGGCGCAGACGAATTCCGCCCGGGCTCCGACATTGGCGACGTGCCAGGGCAGGCCGCGCGCCTTGATCCGCCCCTCGATGCCCCGGGCCAGCCGCTCAGACAGCGGCAGCATGTGGTCATAGGCGGCCGGGGTGACGACCTGCTCCAGGTTGGCCCGCATGGCGTGGAGCGCCATCGCGTTGGCGCTCAAGGTCGTGCCCATGCCGGAATAGCCCGGCTGGTTCTCCGCCTCCGCCTGGCGCATCCGCGCCTCGACCTCGGCCGTGAAGCCGAACACCGAGCAGGGGATGCCGCCGGCGATCGGCTTGCCGATGGTGAGAAAGTCGGGCTCCAGCCCGTGGGCCCGGGTATAGCCGCCATAGCCGGTCGAGATGGTGTGGGTCTCGTCGATCACCAGCAGGGTGCCGTGCTGGCGGGTGAGGGCGCGCAACCCTTCCAGAAAGCCCGGCTGCGGCAGCACCATGCCGATATTGGTCAGCGCCGGTTCGGTCAGGACGCAGGCGACATCGCCCTCAGCCAGCGCAGCTTCGATTGCCGGTAAATCGTTGAATTCCACCACTTTGGTGAACTGTGTTACATCGAAAACTTGGCCGAGCAGGCCGGGCCGGTGGATGGTCTTGCCGTCCTTCAGCCGCACGAAGGTGTCGTCCGCGGCGCCGTGATAGCAGCCGTGGAAGACCAGGATCTTCGGTCGGCGCGTGATCGCCCGGCACCAGCGGATGACGAAGCGGTTGGCATCGGTCGCCGTGGTCGCC
>JAEUKU010000263.1 GCA_016794075.1 Rhodospirillaceae bacterium | reverse complement strand
CTCTATCGCGGCACCTACCAGCCGACCAGCACGCGCACCCAGACCGAGGAAACGCTGTTCCTGCCGCTGTCCAACGACGGCGCCAAGGTCAACATGATCCTGATCTACGGCCACACCAGCTGGGTGCGCGACGAAGAGCGGATGTAGCCGCCGTTCCAAGCGCCGGCGCGCCGCCATCGGCATTCTCCAAGCCGTCACCACCGGGCTTGTCCCGGCAATGACGTCAAAAAGGGGCGACCTTGAGATCGTCCCCCTCACCCAACGTCGAACTTGATGCCCTGGGCCAGCGGCAGCTTGTCGGAGTAGTTCACCGTGTTGGTGGCGCGGCGCATATAGGCCTTCCAGGCGTCGGAGCCGGATTCGCGGCCGCCGCCGGTCTCCTTCTCGCCGCCGAAGGCGCCGCCGATCTCGGCGCCCGAGGGGCCGATATTGACGTTGGCGATGCCGCAATCGCTGCCCACTGCCGACATGAAGTGCTCCGCCTCGCCCACGTCGCGGGTGAAGATGCAGGACGAGAGGCCCTGCGGCACGTCGTTGTGCAAGTCGACCGCCTTGGCGAAGTCCTTGTATTTCACGATGTAGAGGATCGGCGCGAAGGTCTCCTCCTTCATCACCGCGCTCTGGCCGGGCAGTTCGACCAGCGCCGGCTTCACGTAGAAGCCGTCGGCGCAGCCCGCGATCTTCACGCGCTCGCCGCCGGTCACCTTGCCGCCCTCCTTCTTCGCCTGGGCGAGCGCCGCCTGCATGCGGTTGAACGAGCCCTCGTCGATCAGCGGCCCGACCAGCGTGCCGGCATCGAGCGGGTTGCCGATCTTCACGTTGCCGTAGATCTTCTTCAGCCGCGGCACCAGCTTGTCGTAGACGCTCTCATGCACGAAGAGCCGGCGCAAAGTGGTGCAACGCTGACCGGCGGTACCCACCGCGCTGAAGGTGATGGCGCGCACGGCCAGCTCCAGATCCGCGCTGGGGCAGACGATCATGCCGTTGTTGCCGCCGAGCTCCAGCAGCACGCGGCCGAAACGCTGCATGACCCGCGGGCCCACCTCGCGGCCCATCCGGGTGGAGCCGGTGGCGCTGACCAGCGCCACGCGCGGATCGTCGGTGAGCGCCTCGCCCACCTCCTTGCCGCCATAGAGCACCTCGAGCAGTCCCTTCGGCGCGCCGCGAAAGCGCTTCACCGCCTTGGCGAAGATCTCGGCGCAGGCGAGCGCCGTCAGCGGCGTCTTCTCGGAGGGCTTCCACACCACGCTGTCGCCGCAGACGATGGCGAGGCAGGTGTTCCACGACCACACCGCGACCGGGAAGTTGAAGGCGCTGATGACGCCGACCACGCCCAGCGGGTGCCAGGTCTCCATCATGCGATGGCCCGGCCGCTCCGAGGCGATGGTGAGGCCGTAGAGCTGGCGCGACAGGCCGACGGCGAAGTCGCAGATGTCGATCATCTCCTGCACCTCGCCCAGGCCTTCCTGCAGGATCTTGCCGGCCTCGACCGAGACCAGGCGGCCGAGTGCGTCCTTGTGCGCACGCAGCTCCTCGCCGAACAGGCGGATGAGCTCGCCGCGGCGCGGCGCCGGCACCTGACGCCAGGCGCGGAACGCTTCGTCGGCGCGGGCGATCTTCTTCACGGCCGCAGCCTTGGTATCGGATTTGAGCCGGGCGATTTCCTGGCCGTTGATCGGCGAGCGCACGACCATGTCGCCCACCGACAGGGGGCGCAGGTCGATGCCGATATCCTTCAACAAGCCGCCGAACTTACGCATGGAATTCCTCTTTTCGGATCAGGGTGAGAATGGTTGGCGCAGGGAATGCGCCAGAGCGGAGGGCGCTGTCAACGCAGGTGCAGCACTCCCTGCCCGGACTTTGTGCAGCGCTGCCCAGAAATGCTGCAGCGCAATAGCCTGGTGGCATAATATTAATTATTTGATTCAGATATTTAAGCAACACCGCGCAACTTTATGACGCAGGTGTTGCGAATCATATTGCAACGCAGCATGTCTCTGCCAACCTGTAGGTCGGGTTCTGGGAGGCTGAGGATCAACAAAACATGCAGGACGAAATGAAACAGCTCTTGGAACGACTCAGCCTGGCAATGCGCCGCTGGCGCACCTATCTTCGCGTCCGCGAGGAGCTTGCCACCTACAGCGAGCGGGACTTGCACGACATGGGCATGAGCAGGGCCGATATCGGCCGCATCGCCCGCGAGGCCGCCGTGCTCAGCGAGCTTGCCGACCGCCGGCAGGATTTCTTCGAGCAGCAACTCGGCAAGCCGACGCCCCACCCTTACGTCTAGAGGCGGGCCGCCAACGGAGTCACGGCTCCGCCATCAGGCGCGCGTATTGGCTGCGCTCGGGCTCGGACTGCGCCAGGATGAGGGCCAGCACCTTGCGGCCGACGGCGCAGCGCGCGCCGTCGCTGAGGCCGATCAGGCGCTGCTCCGACATCGCGAGCAGGATGTCGAGATCCTCGGCGGTGAGGCCGTTCACGATCACCTCGCCCAGCTGCTCGCGGTAGCCGTCGCCGATCGCGGGGATCGGCCGCTCTTCCAGCGCCGCCAGCGTGGCGTCGCGGGTGAAGGCGTACCAGCGTTGCGCGACATCGGCATCGGCGCGGTCGAGCAGCGCGAACATGATGGCGGCGAAAGCCTGGACATCGCCGTCGATCGGCGCGCCCTGCGCCAGCGCGGCGCATTGGGCATCGTCACCAACCTGCATCAGGCGCAGCATCAGCTCCAGGCGCTCGACCAGCATGCCATCGGACAGGCGGCGAACGCCGCTCTGGGTCAGTACGGCGCCGCGGCGCATCGCCTCCTCCGAATCCGCCGCACCATCCATGCGCGCGACGAAGGCAGGGTTTGCCTGCATTTCCGTGCGGTATTCGGCGAAGGCCACGAACGCGGCGCTGCCGGGCCGGTGCGGGTTTTCGAAGGCGATGGAGTCAGGCCGCGACAGCCAGCCGCCGCCCCAACCGAAAGCAGCCGCGCCCAGCATCGCGCCGGCGACCGCGACGATGGCAATCAACCGCTTCCGTGACTCCATTCCGACTCGGGCTTGCTGACTCAACCTCAGCGAGCGTAGCCGATCTGCCGCAGGGCGTCGCCGATTTCATCGAGGATGGCGGGATCGTCGATGGTCGCCGGCATCTTGTACTCCACGCTGTCGGCGATCTTCTGCATGGTGCCGCGCAGGATCTTGCCCGAGCGCGTCTTGGGCAGGCGCTTCACCACCGTCGCGGCCTTGAACGCCGCCACGGGACCGATCTGCTCGCGCACCAGATGCACGACCTCCGACACGATCTTGTCGTGCGCCTTGGCAACGCCGGCCTTCAAGACCAGGAAGCCGAGCGGCACCTGGCCCTTGAGGTCGTCGGCGACGCCGATGACGGCGCATTCGGCGACGTCGGGATGGCGCGCCAGCACCTCCTCCATCGCGCCGGTCGACAGGCGATGGCCGGCGACGTTGATGATGTCGTCGGTGCGCGACATGATGTAGAGGTAGCCTTCCTCATCGCGATAGCCGGCATCCGCCGTCAGGTAGTAGCCGGGATAGCGCTCCAGGTAGCTCTTGAAGAAGCGCTCCTCCGCGTTCCACAAGGTCGGCAGCGTGCCGGGCGGCAACGGCAGGGCGCAGACGATGTTGCCGATGTCGCCGGGCGCCACCTCTTCGCCGTCGCCGTCGAGCACCTGGACGTCCCAGCCCGGCACCGCCTTGGTCGGCGAGCCGTGCTTGACCGGCAGGCGCTCGAGCCCCAGGCAGTTCGAGGCGATCGGCCAGCCGGTCTCGGTCTGCCACCAGTGGTCGATCACCGGCACCTTCAGGTGATGCTCGGCCCATTCCAGCGTCGCCGGGTCGGAACGCTCGCCGGCCAGGAACAAGGCGCGCATGGACGAGATGTCGTAGTCGCGGATGAGCCGGCCGTCGGGATCGTCGCGCTTGATGGCGCGGAACGCCGTCGGCGCGGTGAACAGCACCGCGACCTTGTGCTGCTGGATGACGCGCCAGAAGGCACCGGCATCCGGCGTGCCGACCGGCTTGCCCTCGTAGAGCACGGTGGTGCAGCCGTGCAGCAGCGGCGCGTAGACGATATAGGAGTGGCCGACCACCCAGCCCACGTCGGAGGCGGCCCAATAGACCTCGCCCGGCTCCACGTCGTAGACGTTCGACATGGTCCATTTCAGCGCCACCGCGTGGCCGCCATTGTCGCGCACCACGCCCTTCGGCTGGCCGGTCGTGCCGGAGGTGTAAAGGATGTAGAGCGGATCGGTCGCCTTGACGTTGACACAGGGATGCGGCGCGACGCCGATCTGCGCCTCGTACCAGTCGAGGTCGCGCGGGCGGGTCAACTCCGCCAGATGCTGCGTGCGCTGCAGGATGACGCAATGCGCCGGTTTGTGCTGCGCCAGTTCGATGGCGTGGTCGAGCAGCGGCTTGTAGGGGATGATCTTCGCCACCTCGATGCCGCAGGAGGCGCTGACGATCACCTTCGGGTGGCAATCGTCGATGCGGGTGGCAAGCTCGTTGGCGGCGAAGCCGCCGAAGACCACGGAATGCACCGCGCCGATGCGGGCGCAGGCCAGCATGGCGATCACCGCCTCCGGCACCATCGGCATGTAGAGGATGACGCGGTCGCCCTTGCCCACGCCGAGCTTCGCCAGCGCCGCGGCGAAGCGCGCGGTCTCGTCGCGCAGCTGGCGATAGGTGTAGGTCCTGACCGTGTTGGTGACCGGGCTGTCATAGATCAGCGCCGCCTGGTCGGCGCGGCCACCCTCGACGTGGCGGTCGATCATGTTGTGGCAGGTGTTGAGCTCGGCGTCGGGAAACCAGCGGTAGAAGGGCTTGCGGCTGTCGTCCAGCACGCGGCTCCAGGGCGAGGCCCATTCGATCTCCTGCGCCGCCTCGGCCCAGAACTGCTCGGGCTCCTGCAGCGAGCGCTGATGCGCGATCGTGTAGCCGCCGGTCATGCCTTGCTTCCTCCCCTGGGATCGTCATTTTTTCGCCATCCTGCGGCAAGGCAGGAGCCGGCTCAAGCACTTAGAAGCGCCGGGGGAACGGCGCAATTAGACCAAGGGGGAAACGCGGCGATCGGCCGCGGCAGGGACGGCCGCCCTTCGCGGCCGGGGGCAAGGTGCGGCATTGCCGCCGAGCCGTTCACCTGAAGTATGGAATTCAGCGGGGTCGACCGCTAAGCCGCCAATCTACCGAACGTTCTTGTCCAATGGATGGGTGGCTTTCTTCGTCAAGTTCGTCAAGCCGCAGACTTTGTCGTATCATGTTTACAAATGCCTGCCGCAGGAGGGCAGCCGATGCCCGTCATCCCTCGCATCCTCGAACTGCTGCCGGATCTTTCGCGCTTTCGCCGCGACATCCACGCAAACCCCGAGCTCGCCTTCGAGGAAAGCCGCACATCCGACCTCGTCGCCGCCAGGCTGACAGAACTGGGGTGCGAAGTGCATCGCGGCATCGCGCGGACCGGCGTCGTCGGCACGTTGCGCTGCGGCAATGCAACGCGAAGCATCGGCCTCCGCGCCGACATGGACGCATTGCCGATCCAGGAGCGCAACGACTTCGCCCACCGCTCGACTCGTGACGGCAAGATGCACGCCTGTGGCCATGACGGGCACACGACCATGCTTCTGGGTGCCGCGCAGTATCTGGCTGAGACCCGCAACTTCGAGGGCTCCGTGCATTTCATCTTTCAGCCGGCCGAGGAAGGCCATGGCGGCGGCCGCGTGATGGTGGAGGAGGGATTGTTCGATCGGTTCCCATGCGACGCGGTCTTCGCCTTGCACAACAAGCCAGGGCTGCCGCTCGGGCACATCGCCACCCGACCCGGACCCATGTACGCCTCATCCGACAGCTGGGACATTCACATCGAGGGAAGCGGCGGCCACGCCGCGCTTCCGCACTTGAGCCGCGATCCTTTCGTCATCGGCGCTGAGATTGTCCTGGCGCTTCAGACCATCGTCAGCCGAAACGTCAATCCGGTCGAATCGGCCGTTGTCACCGTCGGTTTCATGAAGGGCGGCACCACGTACAACGTGATCCCCGATGCACTTCACATCGGCGGAACAGCCCGCAGCTTCCGGCCGGAGGTGCGTGACCTGCTCGAGCGCCGCTTGGGCGAGCTCGCTCGTGGCATCGCCGCGGCCCACGGCGCCACCGCCCGGCTCGACTATCGTCGCCGCTATCCGTCAACGATCAACCACGATGCGGAAGTCGCCTTTGCCGTGGGCGTGGCGGCGGAAATCTGTGGTCTCGACAATGTGTCGGACAACCATGCCGCCAGCATGGGCGCCGAGGACTTCTCCTACATGCTGAATGCACGTCCGGGAGCCATGCTCTGGCTCGGCAACGGGTCCGGGCAAGGCGGCGCCGTCCTCCACAGCGCCAACTACGATTTCAACGACGAAGCGATTCCGTTCGGTGCCAGCTTCTTCGCGCGACTGACGGAGCGGTTCTTGGCCCGCCTGGGCTAGCCCGAGGGATCGCGCGACCGGGCAAGCTCGAATTCCGGGAGCGCGCGGCGCCGGATTTCGACACCTTGGGCGAGCGGCTCGGCCTTGCCGCCCGCCCCCGTTTCCTCCCGGCGGGATCAGCCGCCGTAGACGTCGAAGGTGAAATACTTGTCGTTGATCGCCTTGTAGGTGCCGTTCTCGCGCAGCGCCTTGATGGCGGCGTTGATCTTCTCCTTCAACGGATCGCCCTTGCGCAAGGCGACGCCGATGCCTTCGCCGATCAGCGGATCGGAGATCTGCTCGCCCTTCAGCTCGAAATCCTGGCCTTCCGGCGCCTTCAGGAATCCTTCCGCCGTGTAGACGGTGTCGGCGAGGCCGAGATCGACGCGGCCGGCGGCGAGGTCGGCATTGGCATTGTCCTGGGTGTCGTACATCTTCACTTCCGCGTTCGGGAACTTGGCCTGCAGCCAGCTCAGCTGCGCCGTCGCGGTCTGCACGCCGATGACCTTGCCCTGCAGCCCCGCCTCGCTGAGCTCGAACGGCTCGCCCTTGCGGCCGAAGAAGGAAACCGTGGTGTCGTAGTATTTGTCGCTGAAGTCGACGACCTTCTTGCGTTCCTCGTTGACGCCCATCGAGTTGATGATGACGTCGATCTTCTGCTCGGTGAGCGCCGGGATGATGCCGTCCCACGGAATCGGCGTCAGCTCGTATTCCAGGCCCATCTGCTTGAACAGCGCGTCGATGAACTCGACCTCGAAGCCGCTCCAGGTGCCTGCCGCGTCCTGGATCCAGAAGGGCGCGTAGGGCTCCGGCGCGAAGCCGACCTTCACCTTGTCCGCCGCCTCGGCCTGAGCCATGCCCAGACCCGCGACGATTCCGAGCGCTGCCATCCAGCGGCGCAAACCCACATATGCCATGCTATGACCTCCCCATTCTTCGTTGAGCCGGGCCTGCGCCAAGCTGTATACAGCTTACCTCGCCGGCGTCCGGACGCAAGGCGCGATGCACCAGAGGTCGACGTGAACACAATCCTAAAGACCCCACGCCTGCGGCTGCGCCGGCCGCGCGCCGAGGATGCCGCGGCGATGCACGCGATCCTGAGCGACGCCGAGGCCATGCGCTACTGGTCGACCCTGCCGCATACCGAGCCGGCGCAGAGCGAGGCCTGGGTCGCAGACACGATCAAGGCGCTGGAAGCCGGCGAGTGCGACGATTTCTTCGTCGAGCGCGACGGCACGCTCATCGGCAAGGCGGGATTGTGGAACGGCGACGAGATCGGCTTCCTGTTCGCGCCTGCGGTCTGGGGCCAAGGCTATGCGCGCGAAGCGCTGCAGGCGGTGATCGACCATGGCTTCGGCACCCGCGGCCTCGCGCAGATCCGCGCCGACGTCGACCCGCGCAACGAGCGCTGCCTGCGCCTGCTGACGCGGCTCGGCTTCGCCGAGACCGGAAGGGCAGCGCGCACGTTCAAGCTCGGCGAGGACTGGGCCGACAGCGTCTATCTGGCGCTGCGGCGGTGAACGCGCCGTATCCTTCGTCATCACCGGGCTCGACCCGGTGATCCAAGTCCGCTTCCGCGCGCGTGATGGAAACTTGGATTGCCGGGTCTCGCCGCTGGCGGGCCGGCAATGACGATGGAAGAGTGTGTGGCCAGCGCCCCTACACCCCATGCAGCTCCCGGCCGATCGCGTCGATGGCGAGGTAGGTCGAGGCCGACAGATCGTCGTTGACCGGGTCGGGCCAGCTCGACAGCTTGGCGACGACCAGGCGGCGGCGCGGCTCGACATGGATCAGCTGGCCGTAGATGCCGCGTGCGCTGTGTGTGCCGGCGCGGCTGTCCAGCACCCACCACTGCCGGGAATAGGCGGCGTTGGGGAAGCGGCGGTAGCGCTCGATGTAGTTCGGCTTGAACGCCTCGACGTCGCCCGTGCGGCAGCCGGCGACCCAGGATTCCGGCACGATCTGCCGCCCGCCTATGGCGCCATTGTCGAGAAAGAGCTGGCCGAAGCGCGCATAGTCGCGCAAGGACGCGCACAAGCCACCATCGGCGAGGGCGGTGCCTTCGTCGTCGATGGTGATGTTGGCGTCGTATTCGGCGCCCATCGGCTGCCAGAGCTCGGCCGAAAGGAGCTGCGCCAGGCTCAGGCCGGAGACGCGCGACAGGATCCAGCCCAGCACCTCGGTCTCGATCGAGCGGTAGAGCATCGGTCCGCCATGCGGCCGCTCCTGCTTCAACGTCAGGATCAGGCCCTTGGTCGAGAGCGTGTCGGCGGCGTCCTTGCGCGGCTTCCAGCCCGAGGCGCGGTCGAGCTGCGCCACCTCGCTGTCCGGCGCCAGATAATCCTCGTCGAACTTGACGCCTGAGCGCATGTCGAGCACCTGGGAAACCGTGGCGCCGGCATAGCCGCAGGATACGAGCTCGGGTAAATAGTGCGTGACCGGCTTCGCGATGTCGATCAGGCCGCGCCCGGCGAAAATGCCGATCAGCGTGCTGGTGAAGCTCTTCACCACCGATTGCGAGAGATGCAGCGAGGCCGCACTCATCCCGTTCATGTAATGCTCGGCGATCAGCTTGCCGTCCTGGAGCACCAGGAAGCCGTCGGTCCAGGTGCGTTCGAGCATGTCGCCGACGCTGCGGATGGCGCCGTCGATGTCGGTGAAGGTGATGCCGGCGATGTCCCGCCGCGCATCCGGAAAGGGCCGCGCGGGCGCGCCGCCGCGGGAGATGCGCTCGGTTTTGAGGAATTCTGCGACATGCTGGAAGGCCCAGCGGTTCTGCGGCGGCCAATCCCAGTTCGCCCAGCTGAAGCTCTTCGGCGCGCCGGGCAAGGGCCAGGCCTTCGCATGCGGCGGCCGGATGATGTCGGTCATGAGAACTCCCCGTCTGCATTGCCGTCATGGCAAGGCTTGGCCTTGCCATCCACGAGTTCCTTTCTGCGAGACCGTGCGGTCCTTTGAAACTCGTGGATCCCAAGGCCAAGCCTTGGGATGACGAATCCACCTTGGCCTCGCACTACCCCAATTGCGCCGCAACGCTCGCCGCCTCGGCCATCAGCCAGTCGCGCATCACGGTGGCTTCGGCGCTGAGCGGCCGGTGCGCGCTCCAGGTGACATAGGTCGCCTCGCTCGGCACCACCTGCGTCTTGCCGAGCTGGACCAGCTTCTTCTGCGCCATGAGATCGGCGACGTTGGTCTGCCAGCCGAGGGCGACGCCCTGCCCGTCCATCGCCGCCTGCCAGCAGACGATGTAATTGTTGATGCGCCGCGTCTTCAGCCGCCGCGCCGGCACGTTGATGGCGGTGAAGAACTCCTCCCACGAGGTCCAGCCGCGCTCCTGGCTCACCACCTCGAGCAGCGGCAGCTGCAAGAGCTCCGCCGGCTCCTTGATCTTGTGACGCCTGGCGAAATCGGGGCTCGCCACCGGGAAGATGCAATCGCCGAACAGCTTTATCGCGGTTTCCTCCGGCCATTTGCCGTCGCCGTAGCGGATGCGCAGATCGACCTCGGAGCGGCGCAGGTCCTGGCTGCGGTCGGAGACCACCTGGTCGATGATGATGTCCTGGTGCGCGCGCCAGAAATTGCCGAGCCGCGGCATCAGCCAGAGCTGGGCGAAGGCGGTGGTGCAGCCGATGGTGACGGTGCGCGCGGTGCGGCTTGTCCTGATCGCCTCGAAGGCCGCCGCCATGCCGGCGAAGCTTTCGGAGAGCGAGCGGTAGAGCTGCTCGCCCTCCGGCGTCAGGCGCATCGAGCGGTGGCCGCGCACGAAGAGCGGCACGCCCAGCTCCTGCTCCAGGAAGGTGACGTGCTTGCTGACCGCGCTCGGCGTGACGTTGAGCTCGTTGGCGGCGAAGCTGAGGCTCGAATGCCGCGCCGCGGCCTCGAAGGCGCCGAGCGCGTTGAGCGAGGGAAGCTTGTAGAAACGGCGGACCATGCGGGCGGCACTGTGCTGGGCGGCGCGCGAAATGTCCAGACGCCGGCGGCGGCGGTCCTATCCCGCGCCGAGCAGATCTTCCTCGCTCGGCTCCTCGACCAGGGTCAGGGTGTTGCCGGCCGGGTCGCTGAAATGCGCCAGGATGCCGCCCCAGTCCATCCGTTCCGGCGGCCCGTCGAAGGCGACGCCGCGCGCAACATAGAGCTCGTAGGCGCGCGCCATATCGCCGACGCGGAAGGAGATGCCGGTGAAGCGCCCGGCCAGCTCCCATTCGTCCGGTTCGTCCTCCGGCACGCGCTCCAGGCCCAGCGTCAGGTCCGCCCCCACCTCGAACACGGCGACGCCGGCATCGGGGTCGGTGTAGATCTCGTCGAGGCCGAGCGTGTCGCGATAGAAGGCGGCGCAGGCGGTCCATTCGGACGGCATGCTGAAGACGCGGATATGAGCCAGACCCTGCAGGATGCGCGCCATCGCTTCCTCCCCTCGCCGCCTAGATGTAGCGGTTGACCAGCTCCGCGGTTTCCTTCGACGGCACCACCGGCACGATCTCGAAATCGGCGAGGTCGCCCCAGACCAGCACCCATTCCTGGATCAGCCGCGCATCGTCGCATTCCAT
>JAEUKU010000275.1 GCA_016794075.1 Rhodospirillaceae bacterium | reverse complement strand
GTATAGGTGATGCGGGTCGAGGCGCCGTCCGGCGCCACGTCGTTGAGGCGCACGGCGATCTTCGCCACCGGCTGGTCGACCGAAAAGGCGAGATGCAGCTCCGGCGCGCCGAAGAACTCCAGTGGCCGCTCAAGCGGCAGCGTGTCGAAGCAGAGCGAGCAGCCGTCATCGGCGCGCTGGTCGCCCGGGAAATCGCCGTCGCTGCCGCCATAGGAACACCACTCGACCGTCATGTTGCCGGTCGGTTGCGGCGACAGCACGGAGAGCGCCGCTTCCGGCTGCGGCGTGTCTTCCAGCCCGCGGGCGCCCAGCCAGAACTTGCGCGCGGCAATCGCGGGTGCCGGCCAGTCGCGATGGGCGATCCAACGCCCCGGTCGCTCCTGGGCGCAAGGATCCGGCGCGTGGGAGTGGTTCATCCAGGCGCGCAGCTTCGGCTCCCCCATGATGCCGGTGTCGCGGCCCTTCAGCCAATGGTCCCAGAACCGCAGCGCCTCCTGCAGGAAGCCGATCGCCGGTCCGGGCAGGGCGTTGAACGGATAGGCGTGGCCCCACGGCCCGGCGAGGCCGATGCAGGGCGCCTTCAGCTTCTCCACCAGTCGCGGCACGGCGTTGGAATAGCCGTCCTCCCAGCCGCCGACGGCGAAAACCGCGCATTGGATCGCGTCGTAATCCTCGCAGGCAGAGCCATGGCGCCAGTATTCGTCGCGCCGCTGATGCGCATACCAGATGCGCGCCGGATACTTGTAGTGCCGCAGCCGCGCCAGCCACATCTCGCGCCACCTGTCGCCGACGATCGCCGGGTCGGGCGGTTGCGAGACGAAGGCGTACATCGCCGAGGACCAGGCGAAGTTGTCGTGCAGCAGGCAGCCCTGCATGTAGTGAACGTCGTCGTTGTAGCGGTCATCCGAGGCGCAGACGGTGACGATGGCCTTCAGCGGCTCCGGCCTTCGCATCGCCACCTGGAGCGAATTGAACCCGCCCCAGGATATGCCCATCATGCCGACCTTGCCGCTGCACCAACCTTGTTTGGCGATCCAGTCTATCGCGGTCACCAGGTCGTCCTGCTCCGCCGGCGTGTATTCGTCATCGGGCAGGCCCTCGGAATCGCCGGTGCCGCGCAGGTCGATGCGCAAGGACGCATAGCCGTGGCCGGCGAAATAGGGATACATCTCCTCGTCGCGGCTGCGCAGGCCGTCGCGCTTGCGATAGGGCAGGCAATCGATGATCGCCGGCACCGGCAGCGCCGCGGCATCTTCCGGCAGCCACATCCGGGCGGCGAGGCGCACGCCGTCCCGCATCGGAATCCACAGGTTCTCGACGCACTTCACCCGGTGCGGAAACGCACTCACCACTTTCATGCGGACCTCACTGAAGGACGAAATAGGCGAGCAGCGGCAAGGTCAGGAAGGACAAGGCGGTGGAGATCACCACCATCGCCGCCACGTCGCCATGGGCGCGGCCGTAATACTGCGCGAACAGGAAGTTGAACACCGCCACCGGCATCGAGCTCTGGATGATCAGCACGCCCGCCGCCTTCGGCGGCAGCTCGAACAGATGCGCCACCGCCAGCGCGATCAGGAACCCGCCCGCCAGCCGCACGCAGGAGAGCAGCAGGTTGCGCCCCAGGGCGCTGACCTTGAGCTGGGCAAGCGACACGCCGAGGGTCAGCAGCATCATCGGAATGGTCAGGCCGCCGAGCACGCCGATCGTGTTCTCGATCCAGGTCGGCACCTGGAGATCGAACTGGAGCACGGCGATGGAGATGAGCACCGCGTAGATGGTCGGCGTGCGGACCAGCCGCGATAGCGACAGATTGCCGGCCGAGAGCGAGATGCCGAGCGTGAATTGCAGAGTCACCGTGCAGCTGAAATAGACCACGGCCAATGCGAGGCCCGTCTCGCCGAAGGCGAATAGCGCCAGCGGCATGCCCATGTTGCCGGTATTGGGGAAGGTCAGCGCGGGAAGGTAGGAATTGAGCGACAGGCGCAGCAACTTCAGGGTGATCAGCCCGAGAACCAGGAAGCCCGCCACCGCAGTGAGCACGGCACCGCCCATCTGCGCGACCGCTTCCGGCGTCAAATCGAGCGTGGTCAGCGCATGAGCCACCAGGCAGGGCGTGCCGATATTGGTGACGATGTCGGTCAGGAACACGCTGTCGAATCGCCGGCCCATCCTGGCCCAGGTGAAGCCGATGCCGGCGATCACCAGCACCGGCAGGATGACGGCGCTTAGCTGACTGAGCACAACCCGATTCCCCCATGCCCGCCCTCACGCATCCCCATTCTGCGCCGGGAATAAGATTGCCGCAGCCCCGACCTTGGCCTTACATTTCCCGCCGAGAGCTGTACACAGCTTTGCCTAAGTTGGCAATCCGATGGGGAAATTTGCATGGCGTCCAACCAGATCGGCGGCCAGGCGGCGATCGCGCTGCTGGAAGCCTATGACGTCGACACCGTGTTCGGGATTCCGGGGGTGCACACCCTCGACCTCTATCGCGGGCTGGCCGACCGCAAGATGCGCCATGTCGGCGTACGCCACGAACAGGGCGCCGGCTTCATGGCCGATGGCTATGCGCGCGCCTCGGGCAAGCCGGGTGTGTGCTGCCTGATCACCGGCCCGGGGCTTATGAATGCGGCGACGCCGATCGGCCAGGCCTATTCCGATTCCGTGCCCATGCTGGTCCTGGCCAGCGTCAATGCCAGCGAGGATCTGGGCAAGGGCCGCGGCCGGCTGCATGAGATCACCGACCAGCATGCCGCCATCGCGCCGCTGACCGGCCTCACGCGCACCATCCGCAATGCCGCCGAATTGCCGGAGGCGATGGCGGCGGCGTTCGCGCTGTTCGAGACCGGCCGGCCGCGCCCGGCGGTGCTCAACCTGACGCTCGACATGTTGCGCGCGCCGGCCGCATTGCCGCCGATGAAGCAACGGCGTGCGGCACGGCCGCAAGCGCGCGACGCCGACCTCGCCGCCGCCGCCGCGCTGATCGACGGGGCGCAGCGGCCGATCGTGATCTTCGGCGGCGGCTGCATGGATTGCGCGGCCGAGGCGCGCGCGTTCATCGAGAAATCCGGCGCGCTCGCCGTTAGCACGACCGCAGGGCGCGGAATCATTCCGGATTCCCACCCGGCGACCCTGCGCGGCACCTTGCAGAAGAGCGCGACCCAGAAGGCCCTGGCCGAGGCTGACCTGGTGATCGCCGTGGGCACCGAGCTGGGCGAAACCGATTCCTGGACCAGCTTCCTCGAATTCTCCGGCAAGCTGATCCGCATCGATCTCGACGCCCATACGCTGACCCGCGACTATGCGCCGACCGTCGGCATGCTGGCGGATGCCGGGCCGACGCTGGCGGCGTTGACCGCCCGCATCGCCGGCAGGCGGCGGGCCGATCTGGTCCACGCCGCCACCATCCGCGCCGCCAACGATGCCGATCTGCGGCCGCTGCAAAGGACGCATGCGGCCGTGCTCGATGCCGTGCGCGCCGCCCTTCCCGAGGACGGCCAGCTGTTCACCGACATGACCCAGATCGCCTACACGGCCAATTTCCACCTCCCCTTCGAGAAGCCCCGGCGCGCCTTCCACCCGAACGGCTTCGGGACCCTGGGCTACGCCCTGCCCGCGGCGATCGGCGGCAAGATCGCCTGCCCGGAGCGCCCCACCCTCGCCATCGCCGGGGATGCCGGGTTCCTGTTCACGGTCCAGGAACTGGGCACGGCCGTGGAACTGGGCCTGCCGCTCCCCATCCTGCTGTGGAACAACGACGCCCTGGGGCAGATCGCCAAGGACATGGTCGCCCGCGACATCCCGGAGCTGGGGGTCAAGCCGCACAATCCGGACTACCTGGCCCTGGCCAAGGCCTTCGGCGCCCGCGCCGAGCGGCCGGGCAGCCTGGCGGGGCTGCAGGAGGCCATCGCGCGGGCCTTCGCCGCCGAGGGACCGACCCTGATCGAGGTTCGGCAAGATGCGCCCTTCCTCGGCTGAGCACCCGGCAAATCTTGCCGGCCGGGCGCTCCGGCCGCTTGGCCGGCGCCGGTCTAGTCATTGAAAAAACAGGGTTTTCCAGCCGTAAGCCGTGGCACGGAGCTTGCGTTAATACATCTCGCTAGGACTTCAACTAGGGAGATGACACCCATGATGCCCGCTTTGGCCCATGCGCTCGAGGAGCCGCGGCCGCTCTCCGATGAGGAGCAGCGCCTCGCCTGCTTCGAGATGTTCAACACCTTCTGGCAGGAAGCCGCAGACCGCGGCATCCCGTTCGACACCATCGGCACGATGTCGATTTCCTCTGCCCTGTTCGCGATCGTGGCCCGGCACGGCCCCGAGACGACCGCGGAATTCGTGCAGGATCTCGTCAACATCGTCCGCTCCGGCGAATTCAACATGCCGACCAAGGCCCACTGACGCCCGCTTGGTGGTGCCAATTCGACAGCGCGAGGCAAACCGGCTAGAACACTGCCGCGCCGCAAAAGAGATTTTCTGGGGCGCGTCGGGGACGTTTCTGGCGTGAGAGTTTCGATGCTGTCGCGAAGACTTGTGGGTTTGGCGTTGTTGGCCGGACTGGCGTTCTGCTCGCCAGCCCAGGCGGCGACGATGGAAGACGTGCGCAAGGCGATTGCCGAGCAGCGGCTGTTCGACGCCTATCAGGATCTGCAGGACCTCGCCGATGACGGCGACCCGGTCGCGCAATATGAGTTGGCCGGCTTCTACCATTACGGCCGCGTCGGCCCGGTGAATTTCGAAAAGGCGCGCCAGTGGTATGAGCGCGCCGCCAAGCAGGGCAATACCGACGCCATGCTCGGCCTCGCCGTCATTTACGGCTTCGGCCAGGGCGTTCCCCAGGACAAGCGCCAAGCCTTTCTCTGGATGGTCATCGCCGGCACTCAGAACCTGTCCCCGCAGGACGCGGAGAAGGTCGCCTCCAGCCGCGATCACCTGGCCGAGGGGCTGAGCCCCGAGGAGATCGAGGCCGCGCTGGCCGAGGCCCGCGCCTTCTCCCCCAGGCCGGAATAGGCATCGTGTCGCGCGACCCGATCACGCGCGGAGAGATCGAGGCGGCCGCCGAGCTGGTGCATGGCGCGATCGGGGCCAGCCCGCAGATCGTCTGGCCGCTCCTCTCGCGGCGTCTCGGCACCGAGGTGACGGTCAAGCACGAGAACCACCTGCCGACCGGCGCCTTCAAGGTGCGTGGCGGCCTCACCTATACCGCCAGGCTGAAGCAGGAGCAGCCCGCGCTGAAGGGCGTGATCGCCGCGACGCGCGGCAATCACGGCCAGAGCGTCGCCTTCGCCGCACGGCAATTCGGGCTGCCTTGCGTCATCGTCGTGCCGCACGGCAACAGCCGGTCGAAGAACGCGGCCATGCGCGCCTATGGCGCCGAGCTGATCGAGACCGGCCACGACTTCCAGGCCGCCTACGAAGCAACCCAGGCGATCGCCGAGGCGCGCGGCCTGCATTTCGTGAAATCCTTCCACCCATGGCTGCTGCACGGTGTGGCCACCTATGGCTGGGAATTGCTCAACGCCGCGCCGGATCTCGGCACGGTCTACGTGCCGATCGGCCTCGGCTCCGGCGTCTGCTCCACCATCCAGGCGCGCGATGCGCTGGGCCTGACGACCGAAGTGGTCGGCGTGGTGGCGGAGAACGCGCCCGCCTACGCGCTCTCCTTCGAGGCTGGCAAGGCGATCTCCACCAACAGCGCCGACACCATCGCCGACGGCATGGCCTGCCGCGTGCCCGTCGACGACGCGCTGGAGATCATCGGCAAGGGTGCGGCCCGCGTGATCCGGGTCAGCGAGGCGGAGATCAAATCCGCCATGCGCGCGTATTTCGACGACACCCACAATTTGGCCGAAGGCGCCGGGGCTGCGGGGTTGGCAGCGGCATTGAAAGATACGCGGCGCAAGGCCGGCGCGAAGCTGGGGCTGATCCTCTCCGGCGGCAATGTCGATGCCGAGGTGTTCGCGCCGGTTGTCGGAATGCCGGCCTGAGGGCGCGCGCGACCCTCTACCACCCGCCCGTCTGCAGCCACTCCCGCACCTCGGCCAGCCGGTCGTTGCCCCAGAAGGGCTCGCCGTCGACGAGGATGAAGGGCGAGCCGAAGACGCCCTTGTGCATGGCGGCCTGGGTCTCGTCGCGCAGGCGCTCTTTCACCGACGCATCCTGCATTCCCGCTTTGACCGCCTCCTCCGCGTGACCACATTCCACGGCGATGGCGATGGCATCGTCGGGCTCCGCCACCGCCCGGTTGCGGGCGAAGGCGGCGCGATAGACGGCATGCGCATAGGCCTTCGCCGCCGCGCGGTCGCGCGCGTCCAGCCAGTAGAAGATCCGGCACGCGTAGATCGACGAGAAAGGAAAGGTGTCCGGCAGCGCGAAGTCGATGCCGTGCTTGCGGGCGCTGCGCCGCATGTCGCGCTCGTGATACGGCCCGCGCAGGGTCTGGCTGACCAGCGGCGACTGCCCGGTCGTCTTGAAGATCACGCCGAGCAGGACCGGCCGCCACAGCACCTCGCGCCCGAATTCGGCGCCGATCGCGTCGATCCGCTCGGAAGCCAGGTAGCCATAGGGCGACGAAAAGTCGAAATAGAACTCGATCGGCGCGCCGAGCATCTTCTTACTGCCTCATTCGCTTCAATTCGCAATCGTCATCACCGGGCCGCCACGCGGTGGCGAGACCCGGTGATCCAACATTGGCGGAGCCGCGCCCAAGGCGGAATTGGATGGCCGGATCTTCGCCCGGCCATGACGACATGGGCAACATGTTCACTCCGACAGCAATTCGCGGCTGATGACGATCTTCTGGATGTCGCTGGTGCCTTCGTAGATTTTACACACGCGCACATCGCGATAGATGCGCTCGACCAGGAAATCCTTGAGGAAGCCGTAGCCGCCATGGACCTGGATCGCGTCGGAGCAGACGCGCTCGGCCATCTCGGTGGCGAACAGCTTGGCCATCGCGGCGTATTTCAGCGCCCGCCGACCGCTGGCCCGCACGGCGCAGGCGTGCTGGGTCAAGGCGCGCGCGGCCTCGATCTGGGTCGCCATGTCGGCCAGGCGGAAGGCGATCGCCTGGTGCTCGGCGATCGCCTTGCCGAAGGTCTTGCGCTCCTTGGCGTAGCGCGTGGCCTCGTCCAGAGCCGACCGGGCCATGCCGATGGCCTGGGCGGCGATGCCGATGCGCCCGCCCTCCAGGTTGGCGAGCGCGATCTTCAGTCCCTCGCCCTCCGCACCCAGGCGCAGATCCGCCGGGATGCGGCAATCATTGAACACCAGCTGCGCGGTGTCCGAGGCGCGCTGGCCGAGCTTGTCCTCCAGCCGGGCGACCTCGAATCCCTTGGTGCCCTGTGGCACCAGGAAGGCGCTGATGCCGTGCTTGCCGGCCGCGGGATCGGTGACAGCGATGACCAGGGCCACGCCGCAACGCTTGCCGTTGGAGATGAACTGCTTGCTGCCGTTGAGCACGTAGGAGTCGCCATCACGCGTCGCGCGGGTCTTGATGGCGGCGGCATCCGACCCGGTACCGGGTTCGGTCAGGCAGAAGGCGCCGACCATGCCGCCGGTGGAAAGCGGGCGCAGGAAGCGCTGCTTTTGCGCCTCGGTGCCGAAATTGAGCAGCGGCAGGCACACGACGGAGGTGTGCACGCTCATCATGGTGCTGACCGAGGCGTCGCCGGCCGCCAGTTCCTCCACCACCAGGGCATAGGTGCCGTAATCGACCCCGGCGCCGCCCCACTCCTCCGGCACCAGCATGCCCATGAGGCCAAGCTCGCCCATCTTCACGGCGATTTCGTCCGGGATGTAGCCGGCCTTTTCCCAGGCGGTCGCATTGGGCTTCAATTCGCTCTCGGCGAAATTGCGGGCCATGTCGACGATGGCTTGCTGCTCTTCGGTCAGGATCATGGGGTGCCCCTTCCGCTCGACCTTGATGCTAGCGCCGCTTGCGCGCGGTGATCTCGATCTCGATCTTCATGCGCGGGTCGATCAGGCCGCAGATGAGCGCGCTTGAGGCCGGTCGCGATTCCGCCAGAAACTCCTTGAACACCGGATAGATCTTCGGCCAGTCGGCGGCGTTCGGCATGTAATAGGTGACGCGCACCGCATCGTCCAACGACGACCCGGCCTTTTGCAGCGCCGCCTGGATGTTGCGAAACGTCTGCCGCGCCTGTTCCGCCGGATCCTCCGAAATGGTCATGGTCGCATAGTCGAATCCGGTGGTGCCGGAGACGAAGACGAAATCGCCGTCGAGCACGGCGCGGGAATAGCAAGCCTCCTTCTCGAAGGCGGAGCCGGAGGAGATCAGCTGACGGGTCATTTTGGCCTCGTTGGATGGAGAACGGAAGGATGCCACCGCCTCAGGTCAGGAACAAGGTCGCCAACCCGAGGAAGGAGAAGAAGCCCAGCACGTCGGTGGTGGTGGTGAGGAACGGCCCCGCGCCAATGGCGGGATCCAGCCCGAGCCGGTCCATGAGCAGCGGAATGAGCGTTCCGGCGAACCCGGCCCAGACCATGTTGAAGATCATTGCCCCGGCCAGCACCAGGCCGAGCTCGACATGGCCGAACCAGATCGAAGCGACCACGCCCAGGATCGCGGCGAAGACCAGGGCATTCAGGAAGCCGACGATAAGCTCCTTGCCGACGATGCGCAGCACGTTGCTCTGCGGGGTGATGTCGCGGGTGGCGAGCGCGCGCACGGTGACGGTGATCACCTGCACCCCCGCATTGCCGCCCATCGCCGCCACGATCGGCATCAGCACGGCGAGCGCCACCAGATGCTGGATGGTGTCCTGGAACTGCGAAATGACCGTCGCCGCGATCATGGTGTTGATCAGGGTCACCACCAGCCAGCGCACGCGCTGCCAGGCGATCAGGTGGGCCGGGGCATGGAAATCGGTGTCGGAGGCGCCGACGATGCGCATCAGGTCCTCCTCCGCCTCCTCGTCGATGACGCGGACCACGTCGTCGACCGTGACGACGCCGATCAGCCGCCCGGCATCGTCGACCACCGGCGCCGAGACCAGTGCATATTGCTTGAACAGGTAGGCGACGGCTTCCTGGTCCATGTCGAAGGGGACCAGCCGCAGTTCCGTCTCCATGATGTCGGTGAGCCTGGTCAGGCGCGGCGAGCGCATGGCGCGGGAGAGCGGGATCGAGCCGAGCGGCTTGTGCGTCGGATCGACCACGAAGAGATCGTAGAAATCGTCCGGCAGCTCCTTGGCCGCGCGCAGGAAGTCGATGGTCTCGCCGACCGTCCAATGCGAGGGCACCGCCACCAGCTCGCGCTGCATCAGGCGGCCCGCGCTGTCCTCCGGGAAGGTGAGGCCCTGCTGCAGCAGGATGCGCTCTTCGGCCGGGATGCTCTGCAGCACTTCCTGCTGCTGCTCCGGCTCCAGGTCTTCCAGCAGCTCGACCGCGTCGTCGGTGTCGAGCTCGCCCACCACCTCGGCGACCGCCTGGGGGCCCAGCTGCTCGACCACCTCGTCGCGCACCGTCTCGTCCAGATGCGAGATGGTTTCCGCCTCGATCACGTGGCGGGTGATCTCGACGAAGAGCTTGCGCTCTTCCGGCGCCAGATGCTCGATCAGGTCGGCGACGTCGGCCGGGTGCAGGTCCTCGATCAGCGTCTCGACCTGCGGGATGTCGCCTTCCGCCAAAGCGGCGGAGACATTCTCCAGCAATTCCTCGGACGGGCCGTACAGCTCTTCTTCGTCGACCGTCTCTACGGTCGTCTCGCGCTCTTCGTCCTGCTCAGGCGCGGCCATGAACCTTGCGGTCCTGGGCTTCGACCGCGGCGACGGCCGTCATGTTGATGAGGCCGCGCACGGTGACCGCGGGAGAGACGATGTGGGCGGGCTTCGCCGTGCCGAGCAGGATCGGCCCGACGATCTGGCCTTCCGCCAGGTGGCGCAGCAGGGTGAGCGCGATGTTGGCGGCGTCCAGAGTCGGCATGACCAGCAGATTGGCCTTGCCCTTGAGGCGCGAGGAGGGGAACAGCCGTTCGCGCACGGCCTCCGCCACCGCACTGTCGCCGCGCATCTCGCCCTCGACCTCCATCTCGGGGTCGCGCTGCAGGATCATGCCCAGCGCCCGGCGCATCTTGCGGGCGGTATCCGAGTTGGCGGTGCCGAAATTGGAATGCGACAGCAGGGCCGCCTTGGGTGCGATGCCGAAGCGGCGCAGCACCTCCGCGGCGAGCATCGTCGTCTCGGCGATCTCCTCGTCGGTCGGATCGAGCTTGACCTCGCTGTCGGTGATAAAGACCGTGCCGGTCTGCAGCACCAGGCAGGTGACGGTGGAAAGCGACTGCACGCCCGACCGGCGGCCGATTACGTCGCTGACATGGGCCAGATGGGCGTGGAAGCGCCCGACCGCGCCGCAGATCATCGCATCCGCCTCGCCGCGCCGCACCATCAGCGCGGCGATGACGGTGTTCAGCGTGCGCACGATGGTGCGCGCATCGTCGGGGCTGACGCCCTTGCGCTCGGTCAGCGAGTGGTAGAGCGTCCAGTAGTCGTTGTAGCGCGGATCGTCCTGTGGATCGCAGAGCTCGAAGCAGCGGCCCTCGCGCAGGCGCAGGCCGAGCTTCGCGATGCGGCGCTCGACCACGGCGCGGCGGCCGATCAGGATCGGCGCGGCCAGCTTCTCGTCCACCACGGTCTGCACCGCGCGCAGCACGCGTTCCTCCTCGCCCTCGGCATAGACCACGCGCTTGCAGTCGCGCCGCGCCCGCTCGAACAGCGGCTTCATGATGAGGCCGGAGCGGAAGACGAACTGGTTCAGCTTGTCGCGATAGGCCGGCCAATCGGCGATCGGCCTGGTGGCGACGCCGCTGTCCATCGCCGCCTTGGCGACGGCGGGCGCGATCTCCAGGATCAGCCGCGGGTCGAAGGGCTTGGGGATCAGGTATTCGCGGCCGAAGGCCATGCTCTCGACGCCATAGGCGCTGGCGACGACATCGGAGGATTCCGCCTTCGCCAGATTGGCCAAGGCCTGGACGCAGGCGATCTTCATCTCCTGGTTGATCGCCGTGGCGCCGACATCGAGGGCGCCGCGGAAGATGAAGGGGAAGCAGAGGACGTTGTTGACCTGGTTCGGATAGTCGGAGCGCCCGGTGGCGATGATGGCATCCGGGCGCACGGCCTGGACCTCTTCCGGCAGGATTTCCGGCGTCGGATTGGCGAGGGCGAAGATCAGCGGCTGCTCGGCCATCTGCTTCACCATGTCCTGGGTCAGCACGCGCGGCGCCGACAGGCCGAGGAAGATGTCGGCACCGGCGATCACGTCGGCCAGCTTGCGCGCATTGGTCTTCTTGGCGTAGCGCTCCTTGCGCGGGTCCATCAGCTCCTTGCGGCCCTCATAGACCACGCCGGCGAGGTCGGTGACGGTGATGTTCTCGATCTTCAGGCCGAGATCGACCAGCAGATCGAGGCAGGAGAGCGCGGCCGCGCCCGCCCCGGAGGCCACCAGCTTCACCTGGTCGATCGTCTTGCCGACCACCTGCAGGCCGTTCTGCAGCGCCGCCGCGACGATGATCGCCGTGCCATGCTGGTCGTCGTGCATGACCGGGATTTTCATCCGCTCCTTCAGGCGGCGCTCGACCTCGAAGCACTCGGGCGCCTTGATGTCCTCGAGATTGATGCCGCCGAAGGTCGGCTCCAGGCTGGCGATGATGTCGACCAGCTTGTCCGGGTCGGTCTCGTTGATCTCGATGTCGAAGACGTCGATATCGGCGAACTTCTTGAAGAGGACGGCCTTGCCTTCCATCACCGGCTTGGCGGCGAGCGGGCCGATGGCGCCGAGGCCGAGCACGGCGGTGCCGTTGGTGATGACGGCCACCAGATTGCCGCGGCTGGTCATCTCCGCCACCGCCTGGGGGTCGCCGACGATGGCCTCGCAGGCATGGGCGACGCCGGGGGAATAGGCCAGCGCCAGGTCGCGCTGGCTGGCGAGCGATTTGGTCGGCTGGATGGCGATTTTGCCCGGGCGCGGCTGGCGGTGGTATTCGAGCGCCCCGGCCTTCAGATTCTTGTCTGGCATCGCGTCCCCTGTCGCCGAGCCCTTCCAGGCTCCGTCGCCGGCAAAAACCGCCGGCATTTCAAAGCCTTAGTTCAGGTCAGCCAAGGGATATCTGGTGCGGTCGAGAAGACTCGAACTTCCACGGGTTGCCCCACAGCGACCTCAACGCTGCGCGTCTACCAGTTCCGCCACGACCGCATCAGGACCCCCGAAACCGGGCATAGAACCCTTGC
>JAEUKU010000265.1 GCA_016794075.1 Rhodospirillaceae bacterium | reverse complement strand
ATGCAGTTTCGCACGATCGTTCTCGGTCTCGTAGTGGCCGCTGGTGTCGCCGGCGGCGGCTATGCCGTCTGGCGCGAGCAGCAGAAGGACTGGCTGCCCGACGGCTTCGCCGCGGCCAACGGCCGGGTCGAGGCGACCCAGATCGAGATCGCCACCAAGCTGCCCGGCCAGCTGCTCGACGTGAACGTGCGCGAGGGCGACGACGTCGCAGCGGGGCAGGTGCTGGCCCGCGTCGAATCGGACGAGGTCGAGGCGCAGCTGCGCGGTGCCGAATCCGAGGTCGCGCGGCTGCGACAAGGCCTGTCCCAGGCCGAGGCCGAACTCGCCCGCCTGCACAGCCAGACGGTCTATGAGCGCGGCGAGCTCGACCGCGTGCAGAAGGTGTTCGAGAAGGGCTTCACCTCCAAGGACAAGCTGGAAGCGCAGCAGACCAAGTATGCCTCCGCGCAATCGGCCGAACGCGCGGCCCGCGCCGCGGCCGACGGGGCAGCCGACGCCATCAACACCGCGCAAGCGGAGATCGACCGGCTGCGGAGCCTGCTGGTGCATGCCGAGCTCAAGGCGCCCAAGGCGGCGCGCGTGCAGTACCGGCTGGCCGAGCCGGGCGAGATCCTGGCCAGCGGCGGGCGAGTGCTTACCCTGCTCGATCTCGATGACGTTTACATGACGGTGTTCCTCTCCGCCGCCGATGCCGGGCGGCTTGGCATCGGCAGCGAGGCGCGGCTGGTGATGGACGCGGCACCGGAATACGTATTCCCGGCCAAGGTCTCCTTCGTCGCCGCCGACGCGCAATTCACGCCGAAATCGGTCGAGACCGAGGAGGAGCGCGCGAAGCTGATGTTCCGGGTCAAGCTGGTGGTGGATCGCGATCTGGTGCAGCGCTTCCGCGCCCAGGTGAAGCCGGGACTGCGCGGCGTCGCCTATGTCAAGCTGCGCCAGGATGCCGAATGGCCGGCGGCGCTGGCGCCGAACCTGCCGCAATGAACGATCCGCAAGCGGGCGGCGCAGTCGGCACCGGCGAGATCGTCGCCGAACTGCGCGGGGTCTCGCACCGCTACAACAAGACAACCGCGCTGAACCGGGTCGACCTGGCGATTCCGGCCGGCTGCATGGCCGGGCTGATCGGCCCCGACGCCGCCGGCAAGTCCACCCTGCTCGGCCTCGTCGCCGGCACCAAGCGGTTGCAAGCCGGCCAGGTGCGCGTGCTCGGCGGCGACATTGCCGACGAGGCGCATCGCCGGCGCTGCTATGCCCGCATCGCCTTCATGCCCCAGGGCCTGGGCAGGAATCTCTATCCGACTTTGACCGTCGCCGAGAATCTGCACTTCTTCGGCCAACTCTACGGCCAGGAGCGCGCCGAGCGCCAGACCCGCATCGACGAATTGCTGAAGGCGACCGGCCTCGCCCGCTTTCCCGACCGACCGGTCGGCAAGCTCTCCGGCGGCATGAAGCAGAAGCTGGGGCTGTGCTGCGCCCTCATCCACGATCCGGATCTGCTGATCCTGGACGAGCCCACCACCGGCATCGACCCTCTGTCGCGCCGGCAGTTCTGGGACCTGATCGACCGCATCCGCGCGCGGCGCAGCGGCATGAGCGTGCTGGTCGCCACCGCCTATATGGAGGAGGCCGAGCGCTTCGACTGGCTGGCCGCGATGTCGGAAGGCAGCGTCATCGCCAGCGGCGCCGCCGCCGAGATCGAGGCGATGACCGGCGCCGACAACCTCGAGGCGTCCTTCATCCAGCTGCTGCCGCCAGAGAAGCGCGCCGGCCATGAACCGGTCGTACTGCCGCCGCGCATGGGCGAGGACGGGCCGCCGGCGATCGAGGCCACCAACCTCACCTGCCGGTTCGGCGACTTCACCGCCGTCGACCGGGTCAGCTTCCAGATCCGCCGCGGCGAGATCTTCGGCTTCCTCGGCTCCAATGGCTGCGGCAAGACCACGACCATGAAGATGCTGACCGGCCTGCTGCCGGCCAGCGAAGGCGAGGCCAGGATCTTCGGCCGCGAGCTCGACGCCTCGGACCTGCAGACGCGGCGCCATGTCGGTTACATGTCGCAGAGCTTCTCGCTCTATTCCGAGCTGACGGTGCGCCAGAACCTCAGCCTGCACGCGCATCTGTTCCACCTGCCACGCAAAGAGATCGCCCCGCGCATCGCCGAGATGCTTGACCGCTTCGACCTGGCCGAAGTCGCCGACGCGCTGCCCGCCGCCTTGCCGCTCGGTGTGCGGCAGCGCCTGTCGCTCGCCGTCGCGCTGATCCACAGGCCGGACCTGCTGATCCTCGATGAGCCGACCTCCGGCGTCGACCCGGTGGCGCGCGACGAGTTCTGGCGCTATCTCATCGAGCTGTCGCGCCACGAGGGCGTCACCATCTTCATCTCCACCCACTTCATGCACGAGGCGGAACGCTGCGACCGCATCTCGCTGATGCATGCCGGCAAGGTGCTGGCGGTCGGCGCGCCGGCGGAGCTGGCGGCGAAGCGCGGCGGCGGCACCCTCGACGACGCCTTCGTCGCCTATCTGCAGGAGGTGGTGCAGGACGAGGTCCAGCCGCCATCGGACACCGCCGCGGTTCCGGCCGGCAACGACCACGCCATGGCGGCGGCGGCCCGCCCGTTCAGCCTGCGCCGGCTCTGGGCCTTCGCGCAGCGCGAGCTGACCGAGATCCAGCGCGACCCGATCCGCCTCGCCTTCGCCTTGCTTGGGCCGATCTTCCTGCTCATCACCTTCGGCTTCGGCATCTCCTTCGACGTCGAGCGCCTGCCCTTCGCCGTCTACGACGGCGATCGCACGCCGGAGAGCCGCGAGCTCGTCGAGTCGTTGAGCGGCTCGCGCTATTTCGTCGAGCAGCCGCCGATGGCGAGCGCGGCGGAGCTGGAGCGCCGGCTGAAGAGCGGCGGCGTGAGCCTGGCGATCGAGATTCCGCCGGGCTTCGGCCGCGACGTCTGGCGCGGCAGCCAGCCGGAGATCGCCGTATGGCTTGACGGCGCCACGCCGTTCCGGGCGGAGACGGCGCGCGGCTATCTCGAGGGATTGATGGTGCAGCACGGGCAGGAACTGGCGCGCCGGCAGGGTGTCGATCCCGGCGCCCTGCTGCCGGCGGATATCGAGATCCGCCTGCCCTTCAACCCCAGCTTCGAGAGCGTCTACGCCATCACGCCGGGCGTCATCATGCTGCTGCTGGCGATGATCCCGGCGATGATGACGGCCTTGGGCGTGGTGCGCGAGAAGGAGATCGGCTCGATCGCCAATTTCCACGCCACCCCGGTCAGCCGCCTGGAATACCTGGTCGGCAAGCAGGCGCCCTATGTCGCCATCGCGCTGGCGAGCTTCCTGATCCAATGGCTGCTGGCGGCGCTGGTCTTCGGCATCGAGGTGACCGGATCGGCCGGCGCGCTGCTGGTGGGAGCGCTGTGCTATGTCACGGCGACGACGGCCTTCGGGCTCCTGGTCTCGACCTTCGTGCGCACGCAGATCGCCGCGATCTTCGCCACGTCGATCATCATCATCATCCCGACGGTGAATTTCTCCGGCTTCATGACGCCGGTCTCCTCGCTCGAGCAGAGCGGCCGCATCTTCGGTCTGAGCTTCCCCTCGGCCTATTTCCAGCAGGTGAGCCTCGGCACCTTCGTCAAGGGCCTCGGCTGGGGCGAGCTGTGGTTCAACCACCTCATCCTGATCGGCTTCGCCTGCGCCTATCTGGCGGTGGCGATCCTGCTCCTGAAGAAGCAGGAGGCGTGACATGGGCCGCATGCTCGGCAACATCTTCCGCCTCGGCGTCAAGGAACTGCGCAGCCTCTATGCCGATCCGGTGCTGCTCATCCTCATGCTCTACACCTTCACCGTCGCGATCTACGAGGTGTCGAAGAACGTGCAGATGGAGGTGGACCACGCCGCCATCGCCGTCATCGACGAGGACCAGTCGCAGCTGTCGCGCCGGCTGACCGACGCGTTCCTGCCGCCGCAATTCAAGCCGGCCATCGAGATCGGCGCGCCCGAGGTCGATCCGGGTCTGGAGCGCGGCGATTTCGTCTTCGCCCTCACCATCCCGCCGCATTTCGAGCGCGATCTGCTGGCCGGGCGCAAGCCGGGCCTGCAGCTCGACGTCGATGCCACCGCCATGTCGCTGGCGGGCAACGGCGCCGTCTATGTCGAGAACATCGTGGGGCGGGAGATCGCGGCGGCGCAGAACCAGGGCGTGGCACAATCGGCGTTGCCCTTCGACGTGGTGGTGCGGGCCGCCTTTAATCCGAATCTCTCCTCGGCCCGCTTCCTCGCCATCATGCAGCTGACCGAGAACATCACCATCCTCGCCATCATCCTGACCGGCGCGGCGCTGATCCGCGAGCGCGAGCATGGCACCATCGAGCATCTGCTGGTGATGCCGGTCAGTCCGTTCGAGATCATGTGCGCGAAGATCTGGGCCAATGGCGCCGCCATCCTGGTGGCGACGTCGCTATCGCTCTACGCCGTCGTGCAGGCGGTGCTGGGAGTAGAAGTCTCCGGCTCCATCCCGCTGTTCCTGGCGGGCAGCGCGCTCTATCTCTTCGCGGTGACGGCGCTCGGCATTTTCCTCGCCACGCTGGCGGGCTCGATGCCGCAATTCGGCCTGCTCTGCATCCCGGTCTTCGTGGTGATGAACCTGCTCTCCGGCGCGATGACGCCCCTGGAGAGCATGCCGGTCTGGCTGCAGACGGTGATGCAGGCCTCGCCCTCGACGCATTTCGTGAAGCTGGCCCAGGCCATCCTGTTTCGCGGCGCCGGGCTGGATCTCATCTGGCGCCACCTGCTGCCGGTCGCCGGCATCGGCGCCATCCTGTTCGCGATCGCCTGGATGCGCTTCCGCCGCGCCATCGCCCAGTCATGACGATGGCACGTCACGTCACCCGGACCACCCCGGTCATGTGCGGGTGGAACCGGCAGACATAGCTGAACGCGCCTGGTGCCGGAAAACTGACCGCCTTCCGCTCATTTCGACGGAGCGTCCCGGTGTCGAAGGAATCATTGGTCGCGCTGGCCGTATGCGGCACCAGATCGAGATTGACGAAGGTGACGGTCGCACCGGCGCGGATGGCGATCTCGGCGGGCACGAAGGCGAACTTCCGCATCTCGATGAGGACCGGCACGTCCTGAGCCGAGGCCTGGCCGGCGCACAAGCCGGTCAGGGCGAGAACGCGAGCCATCAGCCCGCGCCGGCTCCAGGAGATGGAACCGGCGCCCTCTCTCGTCCCAGTCATTGGCCGATCGCCTCCACCATCTGCGCGGCGTGCTGCTCATGCGCCTGGAAAGTGGCGAGTGCTGAACCCAGCAGGTCCTTCAATTCTGCGTTCTCGACATGCGGGATGAACGCGTCGCCCACCACGCTATTGACGGTCTGGTGATAGGCCAGCTCGTTCGCCGCGTAGCTCTTGTCGAAGTCATGACCGGATAGTCTCGCGAGATCGCCCCAGGTCTTGCGCGCACCCGACAACAAGCTCTGACTGAACGGATTGTCCTGCGGGTCCGCTCCCAGCTTGGCGAGCAGGGCCAATGCCGCATCGTTGACCGCCTGGTGATCGGTCAGCATCAGCTGGGCGAAGTCGCGCACCTGCGGGTTGTCCGACAGCGCCAGGGCCAAGTGGGCATTGCGGATATCGATGTCGCCGGCCACGTAGGCGGCATGGGCGATCTCGAGATCGTTGAGCGCGGCCGGATCCTGGGCCTTGCTGGTGGCGGCGCAGCCGGCGGATATGATCGCCGCCAGGGCGACCGCGGCGAAGCCGCTGGCGTGGCTCGTCTTTCGGTTTGTCATCTTAACCTCTTTTCGCTTGGGGAGATCCCGGGGTGAGCAGCGGTGCAGTCTTGCGCGCCGCATGACCGGTTGGATGCATTGTGCTTGCCGCTTGTTCCGGCGGGGCGCAGGCTGCCCGCATGCGCGCACCCCGTCTCGCATCGGTGACGGGCGGGAACGCAAGGGGGCGAAGCTGCATCTAAGGCAGCAGGAAACCGCATGGAGCGCGCGATGCCGAAGACGAAAGCCGCCAGGGCGACAGAAGAAGACGAAGCGGTCCTGATCGCGCGCGTGTTGCGCCGCGATCCGGAGGCGCTGGCGATCCTGATGCGGCACTACAACCGCCGCCTCTATCGCGCTGCCTGGGGCATCCTGCGCGACGAGCAGGAGGCGGAGGACGCGGTGCAGGAAAGCTATATCAAGGCCTTTGCCGGCTTGGCGAAATTCCGCGGCGAGGCGGCGCTCGCCACCTGGCTGACGCGGATCGTGATCAACGAGGCGCTGATGCGCCGCCGCCGGCCCAATCGCCTGGTGCTCTCGGGCCACGACAATGTCGTGCCGCTGCGGCCCACCGGCGCCGGCCGGACCGAGTCAAACCTGACGTCGGAGGAGCAGGCCGTGGAGAGCCCGGAGAGCGCCGCCATCCGCGGCCAGTTGCGGCTCTATCTGGAAGCGGCGGTGGGCGACCTGCCCGAGGAGCAGCGCGCGGTCTTCGTGCTCCGCGCGCTGGAGGAATTCAGTGTCGAGGAAACGGCGCAGATCCTCGAGGTCAATCCGCAGACGATCCGCACCCGCTTCATGCGCGCCCGCCGCCGGCTCCAGGCCCGTCTGCGCGACGAATTGAAGATGAGCATGGGCGACATGCTGCCCTTCGACGGCGCGCGCTGCGACCGGCTGGTCGCGCGGGTGCTGAAGCGCCTGGGATTCTAGGACTGGGATTCTAGGACTGGGATTCCAGGACTCGGATTCTAGGACTGGGCCTCGGCCCGCGCTATTCCTTTGGCTCGAATTTCAACGCCAGGCCATTGATGCAATAGCGCAGGCCGGTCGGCGCCGGCCCGTCCTCGAAGACATGGCCCTGATGCGCACCGCACTTGGCGCAATGCACCTCGGTCCGCGTCATGAAAAAGGAGCGGTCGGTGTCCGTCGCCGTGGCGCCGTCGATCGGCGCATAGAAGCTGGGCCAGCCGGTGCCGCTCTCGAACTTGGTTGCGGTTTCGTACGCCGGCTGGCCGCAGGCCGCGCAGACGAAGGTGCCGGAACGCTTCTCGCCCAGCAACGGCGACGTGCCGGGCCGCTCGGTGGCGTGCTCGAACATGACCCTGAACTGCTCGGGCGACAGCATTGCGCGCCACTCCGCCTCGCTCTTCACCACGGCGTAGCCGTCCGACGGGACATGACCCTTGCCGAAAACCTTCATGCGCCTCTCCCGCGACTGATCCGATCCATATCTGGCGCGTAAACCGCTCCGGCACAAGACGGCGGCGGCAGTACCTTGCGTGCCGGCGGCGGGCCTCCCATCTGACCGGCCAAGTATCGGGCAGAAGACCGCAAGCCGTTTGGGGACATAGCCTGGGGATCGGGGGACCACGAAATGTTCGACGCGGCCGCGGCCAATCTCCTCTCGCCGATGGTGCTTTTCTTCGTGCTTGGCCTCCTTGCCGGGCTGGCGAAATCCGACCTGACCATCCCCGAGGCCATCGCCAAGGGCCTGGCGCTCTACCTGATGCTGGCGATCGGCTTCAAGGGCGGGGTCGCGGTGGCCGAAAGCGGGCTGGGCGGCGACCTCGTCGGCCTGATCGTCGTGGGCGTCGCTTTGAGCTGCCTGCTGCCCGTCCTGGCCTTTGCGGGCCTCACAGGATTGTGCCGCCTGGATCGCGTCACCGCCGCGGCGACGGCGGCGCATTACGGGTCGATCAGCATCGTCACCTATGTGACCGCCGACAGCTTCCTGCGCCAGGTGGGCACCTCTTTCAATCCCGGCATGGTCGCGGTTGCCGCGCTGATGGAGACGCCGGCCATCGTGGTCGGCCTTCTACTGGCGCGCGGCGGGGCGGCGTTCCGCGGCGGTGCGCTGCGCGGCGGGCTGTGGCGCGAGACGCTGCTGAATGGCAGCGTGGTGATGCTGGTCGGCAGCTTCGCAATCGGCTGGATTACCGGTCCCAAGGGCATGGAGGCGGTACGCGCCTTCGCCCTCGACCCGATGAAGGGCGTGCTCATGCTGTTCCTGCTCGACATGGGCCTGGTGGCGGCGCGACGCCTGCGCGAAGCGAACAAGCTACGCGCCCCGCTGCTGCTGTTCGGCGTGGCGATGCCGCTGGTCTCCGCCGCGATCGCGCTGACCCTGGCAACCTTGTCCGGCTTCGCGGCGGGCGATGCGGCGCTGCTGGCGACGCTCGCCGCCAGCGCCTCCTATATCGCCGTGCCGGCGGCGATGCGCCTGGCCTTGCCCGAGGCGGACCCGGGCATCTACATCACCCTCTCGCTCGCCGTGAGCTTTCCCTTCAACATCGTCGCCGGCATCCCGCTTTATCTCGCGGCGGCCGAGTTCCTGGCCCGCTAGACCGGCTTGGTGGAGGATTGCATGCAGTTGCACCGCAAGAAGCGCATCGAGATCATCGCCGAGGCGGCGATCGTGCCGCTGCTGGTCGAGGCGCTGCACGAGGCCGGCGCCTCCGGCTACACGATCCTGCCGGCCCTGTCGGGCGGCGGCCATCACGGCGCCTGGAGCGAGAGCGCGATGAGTTCCGCCATGCAGATGCAGATGATCCTGGTGATCGCGTCTCCCGACCTCGCCGCCGGCATCGCCGCGCGGCTGCAGCCGCTCATCCTGCAATACAAGGCGATCCTGGCGGTATCCGACGTCGAGGTCATCCGCGGCGATCATTTCGCCTGAGGTGATCCGCGGCCGCGCCGGTGCGGGCGCTCATGAACATGGAGAACAGCTCGGCCTGGCTGCCGATGCCGAGCTTTGCGTAGATGTTCTTGCGGTGAATCTTCACCGTGCCGGGGGCGATGCCGAGCGCCGCACCGATCGCCTCCGAGGAATGGCCGCGCAGCACCAGGGCCACTACTTCGGCTTCGCGCTCGGTAAGGCGGCTGCGGCCGATGGTGGCGAAGACGTCGCGCCGGGGGTCCTCTGCCGCCGGCGCGGGCGGCTCCACCGCGAAGCGCTCGGCGAGGCCGCGCCAGTTGCGCTCGGCCAGCGCGATCACCACCGGCGCCACCAGCCGCAGCCGCGCCATCTCCCGCTCGCTGAAGGCGCGCGTCCCGGCGACGCGCATCAGCGACATCGTCACCATGATGCCCGGCGCCGGGGAGAGGAAGAAGCCGATCTCCTCGGCCAGACCCGTCTGCACATAATAGGAGCGGTGGTATTCGCTCTGGTAGAAGCGGTCGGGCGCCAGTTCGCGCATGCGATAGAGGCCGGGCGCGATGCCGCCGCGCGCGGCATGGAAAAACGGGTCGAGCAGATAGGGCCCGGCCTGGTAGTCGGTCACATAGATGCTGCGTCGCTCCGGCCCGAAATCGTCGAAGAGGTCGAGCGGCGGCTCCTCGCCGCGAAAGGCGAAGACGACGGTATAGGTGAAGGGGGCGACGCGGCGCAGCGCCTGGCCCAGGGCCGGCGCGAAGCGCGGCGTTTCCAGATGGCGGATGGTCTCCGCCAGCCCCGTGTGCCACCCCTGCGCGACTTCCATCCTATCCCTCAAAACCGGGTCCAGAGCGCCTTTCTATCCCTTTGGAGATATATACACCATCCTCGGCTTGCCCCAGCCTTTGGCAGGAAAATGACAAGCGCCCGGCGTGCCATGACGGCCGGCCAGAGGCGCGGACAGGGACGGAGTTGAGCTTGGCTGTTGCGGCCCCTTCACAGGCGCCGGCCGGGGGCGCCATGTCGGGCGCGGCGGCCGATATCCGGTTTCGCGGCGTGACCAAGCGGTTCGGCCCGGTAGTCGCGGTCGACGACATCTCGTTCGAAATCGCGCCGGGCGCGTTCCATTCCTTCCTCGGCCCGTCGGGCTGCGGCAAGACCACGTCACTGCGCCTCATCGCCGGCTTCGAACAGCCGGATGCGGGCGAGGTCGCGATCGGCGGCCGCTCCATGGTCGGCGTGCCGGCCTATCGCCGCCCGGTCAACATGGTGTTCCAGCATTACGCGCTCTTCCCGCATATGAACGTCGCCGACAATGTCGGCTACGGCTTGCGGCAGATGCGCCCGCGGCTCGACAAGAGCGAGATCGACAAGCGTGTGGCGCAAGCGCTGGAGCTGGTGCGCCTGCCGCGCATGGCGGCGCGGCGCATCTGGGAATTGTCGGGCGGCCAGCAGCAGCGCGTGGCGCTGGCCCGCGCTTTGGTCAACCGCCCGACCGTGCTGCTGCTCGACGAGCCGCTGGCGGCGCTCGACCGCAAGCTGCGGCGCGAGATGCAGATCGAGCTGCAGAACCTGCAGCGCGACGTCGGCATCACCTTCATCCTGGTGACGCATGACCAGGAAGAGGCCCTCTCCATGTCCGACAGCATCGCCATCATGCGCGACGGCCGCATCGTGCAGAACGGCAGCCCGCAGGAGCTCTATGACGCGCCGGCCAACCGCTACGTGGCGGATTTCGTCGGCGAGAGCAATTTCCTGGCCGGCCTGGTCGCCGAAGCCGACGGCGATGGCGCCGCGATCACGCTGCCGGGCGGCGCCACCTTGCGGGCGCGCTGGAGCATGGGCGGCGGCCGCCTTGCCGCGGGCGCCGCGGGCGTGGTGGCCGTGCGGCCCGAGGTGATCGGCCTGTGGCAAGTCGGCGCCGCGCCGCGCGATCTCGATTTCACCCGCGAGGGCGAGGTGCACAACCGCATCTATCTCGGCGACCACACCGAGTTCAGCCTGCATGTGCCCGAGCTGGGCGAGGTGATGGTGCGGCGGCCGAAATCCGACCCGCTGGCGCTCCGGCTGCAGCCCGGCGACCGGGCGACGCTCGGCTGGCGCGCGGACCAGGCGCTCGCGCTCGGCGCGGATTGACCTTTCCTCAGGCGGCGGCGCCGGCGACAGCGCCGCCCCCTGCAACAAGAAACAGTCGCGCGACGGAGGAACTACATGGATCGCAAGGATTTCATCAACCAGCTGCGCCGCTACCAGAAGGGCTCGATCTCGCGGCGCCATTTCCTCGGCGTTACCGGCCTCGGCACGGCGACCGCCGTGCTGGCGTCGAGCATGCCGTATCTGCTGACCAGCCGCCGGGCCTATGCCCAGGAGCTCGGCGACCAGGTCAACCTGACCACCTGGCCGGACTATCACGAGCCGAAGAACTTCGAGAAGTTCACCGCCGAGACCGGCGTGAAGGTGAACATCACCGTCTTCGGGTCCAACGAGGAGATGTTCGCCAAGCTGAAGGCGGGCGGCACCGGCTGGGACGTGCTGGTGCCCACCAACTACACCATCGAGACCTATGTGTCGGAGGACATGTTCGAGCCGCTCGACACCGCGCTACTGCCGAATTACGACCCGGCCTCCTACACCGATCCACGCTTCACCGAAGCGGGCGCCGTCAAGGGGACGACCTATGCGGCGCACAAGGATTGGGGCACCACCGGCTACGTGATCAACTCCGCCAAGGTCACCGACAAGCCGACCAGCTGGAAGGAGTTCTGGGACCTCACCAACACGAAGTACCAGGGCCGTACCATGGTGCACGACTACCAGCTCACCACCATCGGCAATGCGCTCAAGTATTTCGGCTATTCCTTCAACTCCAACGACGAGAAGGAACTGGCGGACGCCGAGAAGCTGCTGCTGGAGAGCAAGCCGAACCTGTTCGCCATCAACAGCGACTACAAGCCGTCGCTGCTGAACGGCGACGCCTATATGTCGGTGTGCTGGACCGGCGACGGCAAGCAGCTGAAGAAGACCGACCCGGCCTTCGAATACATCCTCGGCAAGGAAGGCGGTGAGATCTGGGCCGATTTCTACGCCGTGCCGAAGGGCGCGCCGCACCGCGCGGCGGCCTATGCCCTGATCAACTTCCTGCTTGATCCGCAGGTGAACAAGGACGAGGTGCTGTTCCACGGCTATCCGGTCGCCGACAAGCGC
>JAEUKU010000254.1 GCA_016794075.1 Rhodospirillaceae bacterium | reverse complement strand
CGGTGACGCCGGTGCAGCAGCGCAACCTGGAACAGGCCTGGAAGGCCAAGGTCATCGACCGCACCGGCCTGATCCTGGAGATCTTCGGCGAGCGCGCCCGCACCAAGGAAGGCATGCTGCAGGTCGAGCTGGCGGCCTTGTCCTACCAGCGCTCGCGTCTGGTCAGGTCCTGGACTCACCTGGAGCGGCAGCGCGGCGGCTTCGGCTTCATCGGCGGTCCCGGCGAATCCCAGATCGAAATCGACCGCCGCCTGATCGACGAGCGCATCGTGCGCATCAAGCGCGACCTCGAGGACGTGAAGCGCACCCGCGGCCTGCACCGCAAGGCGCGCAAGCGCGTGCCCTATCCGGTGGTGGCGCTGGTCGGCTACACCAATGCCGGCAAATCGACGCTGTTCAATCGCCTGACCCGGGCCGACGTGATGGCGAAGGATCTGCTCTTCGCCACCCTCGACCCGACCATGCGGCGGGTCGGCCTGCCGGGCGGGCGCGAGATCATCCTGTCCGATACCGTCGGCTTCATCTCCGACCTGCCGACCGAACTGGTCGCAGCCTTCCGCGCCACCCTGGAAGAGGTGCTGGAGGCCGATCTGATCCTGCATGTGCGCGACATCGCCCATCCGGAGACCGAGGCGCAGAAGGCCGATGTGGAAGCGGTGCTGCGCGGCCTCGGCCTCGACGTCGAGACCGTGGACGGCATGATCGAGGTGCTGAACAAGATCGACGCCCTTCCGACCGAGGAGTTGGCGCGCATCGAGGACCTGGCACGGCGCGACCCGCGCGTGATCGCGGTTTCCGCCTTCACCGGCGCCGGCTGCGATCGCCTGCTGGCCGAGGTCGAGACGCGCCTGGCGCGCGGCCGGCTGGTGGCGACCTATCACCTCGGCCACGATCGCGGCGGCGACATCGCCTGGCTCTACGAGCATGGCGAGGTGCTGGAGCGGACCGATGACGAGGACGGCGCCAATCTGACCGTCCGCCTGTCGCCCGACGACCGCAACCGCTTCGAACAGGGGCGGATCGAACAGGGGCGCTTGGACACTGAAGGCGGCCGCGCCGGCTCCACGCATTGATGAGTTCCCTGTCATGACCCGGGTCAACATCGAGGCCGTCGCCGCGATCATCGCCGAAGTGGCCGCGCGCGAGATCCAGCCACGCTTCCGGCGCCTCGCCGCCCACGAGATGCGCGAGAAGAATCCCGGTGACATCGTCACCATCGCCGACGAGCAGGCCGAGCTGGCGCTGACGCCGCTGCTGCTCGACCAGGTGCCTGGCTCCGTCGTCATCGGCGAGGAGGCGGCCGCCAAGGACCCGGAGATCCTCTCCAAGCTGACCCACGGCCAGCTCGCCTGGGTCGTCGACCCGGTCGACGGCACGGCGAATTTCGCCGAGGGGAAGGCCGATTTCTGTTCCATGGTGGCGCTGCTGCGCGGCGACGAATTGCTGGCGAGCTGGATCCACCTGCCGACCACCGGCGAGACGGCGATGGCGGAGCACGGCGCCGGCGCCAGCTTCGGCGGCCGTGCCCTGCCGAAGCTGCCGGCAGCTTCCGGCACGCTCTCCGGCGTGGTGGGCGTCGGCAAGCTCAGCAAGCCGGCCCTGCATCCGCGCGCCGAGGCCTTGCGCCGCCAGGTCAAGCCGGTGAAAAGCCTGCGCTGCGCCGGGCTCGACTACCTGCGCCTGGCGCGCGGCGAGATGGATTTCACCCTCTACGGCCGGGCCTGGCCCTGGGATCATGCGCCGGGCGCCTTGCTGGTGCGCGAGGTCGGCGGCAGGGTGGGCGATTCCGACGGCGACGCCTATAGGCCCAGCATCGCGACCGCGGCGCCGGGCGTGCTGGCGGCGCGCAACGAAGAGGTTTGGCGGCAGATCCTCGCGCATCTCCGCGCGGCAGCATAAAGGGGAGGCTTCAATGAAGACGGCGTTTCTCGGCTTGGGCGTGATGGGTTTCCCGATGGCCGGCCATCTCAAAAAGAATGGTCATGAGGTCACGGTCTACAACCGCACGAAGGCGAAGGCGGAGAAATGGGCCGCGACCCACGGCGGCAAGGCGGCGGCGACCCCGGCCGAAGCCGCCAAGGGCGCTGAGATCGTCTTCGCCTGCGTCGGCAATGACGACGATCTGCGCAGCATCGCGCTGGGCGAGCAGGGTGCCTTCGCCGGCATGACCAAGGGCGCGCTCTTCGTCGACCACACGACGGCTTCCGCCAATGTGGCGCGCGAACTGGCCGAGGTGGCGGCGGGGAAGGGGCTGCGTTTCCTGGATGCCCCGGTCTCCGGCGGCCAGGCGGGCGCCGAGAACGGCAAGCTGACCGTCATGGTTGGCGGCGAGCAGGCGGCCTTCGACCAGGCCAAGCCGGTGATCGATTCCTACGCCCGGGCCTGTGTGCTGCTGGGTGCGGTCGGCAGCGGCCAGCTCGCCAAGATGGTCAACCAGATCTGCATCGCCGGCCTGGTCCAGGCCCTGGCGGAGGGCATGAATTTCGCCGTCAAGGCCGGGCTCGATCCGGCCAAGCTGGTGGAGACCATCTCCAAGGGCGCGGCGCAATCCTGGCAGATGGAGAACCGCGCCATGACCATGGTCCAGGACAAGTTCGAGTTCGGTTTCGCCGTCGACTGGATGCGCAAGGATCTCGGCATCTGCCTGGAGGAGGCCAAGCGCAACGGCGCGCGGCTGCCGGTGACCGCCCTGGTCGACCAGTTCTACGCCCAGGTCCAGCAGCGCGGCGGCAACCGCTGGGATACCTCCAGTCTGATCCACCTGCTGGCGCATTCGTAACTTTAAGAACGGATTACAATATATTGTAAATAAACGATATATAATCAGCCTTTCTGCGTCTACTTGACAATTGCATGCGGCATGCATATATAATCCCCGCGTCATAGGGGAGACCGACATGACCTGGAATCTGGCGGGGATCGCGATCGACAGCGCGGGCATCGCCGGCGGCACGGAACACACGCCAGCGGCCCTACGCCGCCTGAGCGACCTGGGGAACTTGGCGCATGACTTCGGCGATCTCGCGGCCCCGGTGCATGACCCGCGGCGCGATCCGGCGACGGGCATCGTCGGCCATGCCGAGGTGGTCGCGGCGACCGCCGCCATCCGCGCGCGTTCCGCCGACTGGCTGGCGCCCAATCGCAGGCTGGCCGTGCTCGGCGGCTGCTGCACCCTGATGATCGGCCTGGGCGCCGCCACGCGCGACCGCCTCGGCCGCTATGGCATCGCCTATGTCGACGGTCATCTCGATCTCTATGACGGCCGGTCCTCGCCGAGCGGGGAGGCGGCCGATGTCCCGCTGGCCACGCTGCTGGGCCATGGCGATCCCGCGATCCTGGAGGCGGCGGGCGGCGCCTCGCTGGCGCCCGAAGGAGTCTATTTGCTGGGCTATCGCGATGCGCTGCAGGCCAGGGGCCACGGGTCCCTGATGCCGGAGGATTTCGGCGCCGGCTTTCGCCACGCCGACACGCCCGCCATCCGCGCCAAGGGTGCGACCCGCATGGGCGAGGCGGCGCGGGCGCATTTCGAGGATCGCGGCCTGCCGTTCTGGCTGTTCCTCGATGTCGACGCCCTCGACCCGGCGGTGTTTCCGGCGACCGACGCCCCGATCGGCGAGGGGCTCGATTGGGGCGAGCTAGAGGAACTGGCGGCTCCGCTGGCCCGTTCACCGCGGCTGCTCGGCGTGGTGACGACCTGCTACAACCCGGCAAAGGACCCGGACGAGGCCTGCGGCCGCCGCCTCGGGCAATTCCTGGAAACCGTCATGAGGGCCAATCCGTGAAGCCGGACGAGCTGCGCGATCTCAACGTGATCGGCGCCTTTGCTCTAGCGCTGTCGGATGATTTCCGCGGCGCCATGCAGGAACTGGCGGAGGGCAATGAGAGCGCCTGCGCCGCGCTGATCGTGATCGGGCAGGAGAGCGGCTTGTCGGTCGACCGCCTGTCGAAGATCCTCGGCCTGTCCCAACCCGGCACCGTGCGCCTGGTCGACCGCCTGGCGGCCGACCATCTGGTCGAACGCAAGTCCGGCGCCGACCGCCGCTCGGTCGCCCTGCGCCTGACCGAAGCCGGCAAGCGCCAGGTGAAATCGCTGCTGATCGGGCGCCGGCACGCCTTGTCGGAGGTCCTTCGGGCGCTCGACCCAGGCGAGCGCCAGGTGCTGGCCGCCATTGCCGACAAGGTGCTGCGCGGCCTCGGCCACAGCGAGGTTGAGTGCGACCGCCGCTGCCGCCTCTGCGACGGCGACACCTGCCCTGACGAAACGTGTCCCATGGCGGCGGCATAACCTATTCTTCTCCGTCAGGAGGATCGCCATGGACCAGCGTCTCAGCCTCGTCACCCTCGGCGTCCGCGACCTCGCCGCATCCCGCGCCTTCTACGGGCGGCTCGGCTGGAAGGAATCCCCGCCGAGCAACGAACACGTCGCCTTTTTCCAGTGCGGCGGCATGATCTTCGCCCTCTGGGGCCGCGACGCGCTGGCCGAGGACGCGCAGGCCGGAGGGCCCGGCAGCGGGTTTGCCAACGTCTCGCTTGCGCAGAATGTGCGCAGCAAGGACGAGGTCGACCGGCTGCTGAAAGAGGCGGAGGCGGCGGGCGCGAAGATCCTGAAACCCGCCGGCGACGTCTTCTGGGGCGGCTATACCGGCTATTTCGCCGATCCCGACGGCTTCGCCTGGGAAATCGCCTGGAACCCGGGGTTCACGATCCTGGACGACGGGAGTGTGAAGCTGCCCGCCTGATGCTGCGCCCTTGCTGCGCAGCAATGCTGCAGGAACAGGTGATTAGGGAAGATCAGCGCTCTTCCTGCTTCGCTTCAACCCATGCCGCTTCCATCTCGTCCAGCGTGCTGCCGGCGGGTTCCTTGCCCTGGGCCGCGAGGATCTCCTCGACCCGGCGAAACCTGCGCTCGAACTTGCGGTTGGCGGTGCGCAAGGCTCCCTCGCTGTCGATCTCCAAATGCCGCGCCAGGTTCACGACGGCGAAGAGCAGATCGCCGATTTCCTCCGCAATGGAATCCTTTGGCGCCTTTTGTTCAAGCGCCGCGCGAATCTCCTGCGTCTCCTCGGCGATCTTGTCCAGCACCTGCGCCGCCTCCGGCCAGTCGAAGCCGACCCGGGCGGCACGCTTCTGCAGCTTCTCGGCGCGGGTGAGGGCGGGCAGGCCGCCGATCACCCCATCGAGCGCGCTCGGTTTCAGGCCCTTGGCGGCGGCCGCCGCCGCCCGCTCCTCGGCCTTCTGCTTCTCCCAGGCATGGGTCTGCGCCTCGGCGTCGGCGATCGAGACGGTACCGAAGACGTGGGGGTGGCGCCTGACCATCTTGTCGTTGAGGCCGCGCAGGACGTCGGCCATGTCGAAGCCGCCGGCCTCGCGCGCCATCTGGGCGTAGAACACCGCCTGGAAGAGCAGGTCGCCCAATTCGCCCTTCAGGCTCTCCAGGTCTTCCTGCTCGATGGCGTCGGCAACCTCATAGGCTTCCTCGATCGTGTGCGGAACGATGGTGCGGAAGCTCTGCGCGAGGTCCCAGGGGCAGCCGCCCGCGGGGTCGCGCAGTTTCGCCATGATCGCCAGAAGCTTGAGGAAGGCCTCTGCGGCGCCATGCTGCGGGGTCTCGGTAAGCATCTGATCGGCCGTCATTCCTCGATCCGTTGATCGCATAATCTATATTATGGAAAATATTTGTCGCTCCTCGGCGTGCAGTCTACGACGCGTCTGGCCGTCGTGATAGCCAGCGCCGAAGACCGACGCCCGCTTGGCAATGTCGCTACCCGCTGGCAGGCTCCGCGGCCGATCCCGCGAGGCTCCCATGACCGCTGCCATCTCTTACGCGATCCGTCTCTGTACGCCAGCGGACCACGACTGGGTCCTGCAATGCGAGGTCGACCTGCAGGAACACGAGCGGGCGTTGCATGACAGCCGCCTGCCCGGCCTGCCGCACAGCCGCGACTACCTGGCGCTGCTGCAGGACGTGATGGCGGAGAACCACGGCGTGATGCTGATCGCCGAGGACTCCGCCGGCAACCGCCTGGGGCTGGTCGCCGGCCACATCGTCGATGAGCCCTGGCCGATGGAGACACCGGATTCGACCCGCTACGGCTATGTCGACGACATCTTCATCCGGCCCGAAGCGCGCGGCACCGGGCTGGCGAAGACGCTGCTCGATGCCATGGCGGAGCATTTCCGCAAGGCCGATCCTGGCCTGAGGCGGCTGAGGATAAACGCGCTCGCGGTCAACCGGATCGCATGCCGGGCCTATGAGAAAGCCGGCTTCACGCCCTATGAAGTGATCTATGAGCGCCTGATCTAGGCATCCGGCACCTCGATCTCCAGTCCGTCATAGCCGGGCTCGACCCCCGGCGGGCACATGCCCTTGATGACGTCGTAATCGACCAGGTGGTTCATGTGGGTCAGCACGGTGTGCTTCGGGCGCAGCTGCCTGGCCCATTCCAGCGCCTGGGCGAAATGCGCATGGGTCGGGTGCGGCTCGAAGCGCAGGCAATCGACGACGAACAGATCGAGGCCCTGAAGCTGACGCAGCGCAGCGTCGGAGAGCGTGGCGACATCGGTGCAATAGGCGACATTGCCGATGCGGTAGCCGGTGCTGGTGGAGCCGAAACCATGGTCCTGCTCGAAGGCAATCACTGGGATGCCATCGACCTGGAACGGACCCGTCACCTCCTCCGCCCGCAGGAACGGCTTGTAGAGATGGCCTGACCCGTCGGTGTTCTGGCGGAAGATGTAGTCGAAGCGCGCGGTCAGCGTCTTCAGCGTCTCGCGCGTGCCATAGGCGGGGATGGTCGCCTGCCCCGCCGGCTTCTTCAGGAACCGCGCATCGTCGATGCCCTGGGTGTGGTCGGCGTGGTCGTGGGTGTAGAGAATGGCGCTGACCTGCGCAATGCCGGCGTCCAGGCATTGCGCGCGCAGATCGGGCGACGTGTCGACCAGGATCGTCGTGTCCCGCTGGCGGAGCGCGATCGAGACGCGCCGGCGGCGGTTCTTCGGGTTATCGGGGTTGCAATCGCCCCAGCCGGGTCCAAGCAGCGGCACGCCGCCGGAGCCGCCGCAGCCGAGGATGGTCACTTTCATGCCGTGCTCGCTGCCTTGTCCAATGCAACCTTGTCGAACAGGCGCTCGAAATTCGCCGTGGTGCGCTGCGCGAGTTCATCGGCGCTGACACCCATCATTTCGGCGACGTAGCGCGCCGTGTGCTGGACAAAGCTCGGTTCGTTGCGCTTGCCGCGCATCGGCACCGGCGCCAGGTAGGGCGCATCGGTCTCCACCAGCAGGCGATCGAGCGGCACGGTCCGCGCCACCTGGCGCAGCGCCTCGGCGTTCTTGAAGGTGACGATGCCGGAGAGCGAGATGCAGAAGCCCATCTCCAGCGCCGCATCGGCCAGGTACTGCGTCGCGGTGAAACAATGGATGACGCCCTTCAGGCCGCCCTTCTCCGCGCCGTCCCGCAACAGCTTCACCGTGTCCGCGTCGGCGTCGCGACTGTGGACGATGATCGGCAGGCCGCTCTGCCGCGCCGCCTCGATGTGGAGCGCGAAGACGTCCTGCTGCTTTTCGCGCGGGCTCTTGTCGTAGTAGTAGTCGAGCCCCGCCTCGCCGATGCCGACGACCTTCGGATGCTTCGCCAATTCGAGGATGCGCGGCAGGGCCACGCCCGCCTCGTTCGCCGCCTCGTGCGGATGCACGCCGACGGAACAGAACATGCGGTCGAACTTTTCGGCGACGGCCAGCACCTGGTCGAACTTCGACAACCGCGTACAGATGGTCAGCATCCGCCCCACCCCCGCCGACCGCGCCCGCGCCACCACCGCGTCAAGCTCCGGCGCGAATTCCGGGAAGTCGAGATGGCAGTGGGAGTCGATGAGTTCTGGCGTCCTGCCGTCGGTCACTGCGCCCCCTCTTCGACGTAGCGCGGGAAGACGCCCTCCGGCTTCGGCAGCGGGGTACCGGGTTTCAGCGCTCC
>JAEUKU010000249.1 GCA_016794075.1 Rhodospirillaceae bacterium | reverse complement strand
CCGATGGCTACGGTTTCCTCGCCCATCTGATCGCCAGCAAGCCGGACTGGAATGCGGCTGCCGGTCCCGCATTGGTGCTGGGCGCCGGCGGTGCCGCGCGCGCCGTCGTCGTGGCGCTGCTCGAGGCCGGTGTGCCGGAGCTCATCCTGGTCAATCGCACCACGCGCCGCGCCGAGGAGCTCGCCGCGGCGATCGGCGGCAACATCAAGGTGAAGGCCTGGGAGGAACGCGAAGCGGCGCTCGCCGGCGCCAATCTGCTGGTCAACACCACCAATCTTGGCCAGGTGGGACAGGCGCCGCTCGAGATCGCGATCGACGGGCTGCCGGTAAGCGCGCTGGTCTATGACATCGTCTATGTGCCGCTGCTGACCGATCTCCTGCGGGCGGCGCAGGCGCGCGGCAACCCCATCGTCGACGGCATCGGCATGCTCCTGCACCAGGCGCGCCCTGGCTTCGCCGCCTGGTTCGGCCGCGAGCCCGACGTGACGCCGGAGCTGCGCGCCTTCGTGCTGGGGGAATGAGAGAATGCGGAAAACAGCCATCGCGCGCCGCGGTGCATGATGCGCATCCTGGGCCTCACCGGTTCCATCGCCATGGGCAAGTCGACGGCGGCTGCCATGCTGCGGCGGATGGGCGTGCCGGTGCATGATGCCGATGCGGTGGTGCATGCGCTGAGCCGCCCGGGTGGCGCCGCCTTGCCGGCGATTCGTGCCGCCTTTCCGGATCTGGCGCTGGCAGACGGCGGCATCGACCGTGCCGCGTTGAGCCAGCGCGCCTTCGCCGAGCCGGCCGTGCTGCGCAAGCTCGAAGCCATCCTGCATCCGCTGGTGCGCGCGGCCGAGGGCAGGTTCCTGCGCCTGCAGCGCGCCCGGCGCGCGCCGCTGGTGGTGCTCGACATCCCGCTGCTCTACGAGACCGGCGGCGAGAAGCGCTGCGACGCGGTGCTGGTGGTCTCCGCGCCGCGCCTGGTGCAGGTGCAGCGCGCGCTGTCGCGGCCTGGCATGTCGCCGGCGAAATTCGCCGCCATCGAGGCTAAGCAGATGCCCGATGCCGAGAAGCGCCGCCGCGCCGAGATCGTCATCCCGACCGGCCGGGGCAAGCGCGCGACCTGGGTGGCGCTGCGGCGCGCGCTGCGAGATTCTTCTCCCGAATAGCGCCAACAGGACCGAAGTCTGACGGCCTCGTCAGGTTTCGCGCGGCAAGGCGGTCTATATTCAGTGCCGCTGAAACCAGGAACAGGACAGAAGCGCGTGACCCACGCGGTGGTCGTTGAAATACCGGCGGCGGAAGCCGTGTCGAGTGCGGCGGATTTCACGCCGGTTGAACCGCGCAAGGTCGCGCCCGGATGGGTGCCGGTCGGGGGCCATGCCCGCCGCGTGCTGCGCCGGATCGTCTGGGCCGACCGCTCGCGCGAAGGCCTGGTGCGGATCGCCGACCAGGTCGTGGCGCGGCCGCTGGTGAGCGTGCTGCGCATCTTTCCGCTCTTGAAGCTCGTGGGGCCGCAGGCGAAGCGCGAGCTCGGCCTATCGATCACACGACAGCTGATCGACCTGCTGCGCATGGTCCTGGTCCACGGCGCCAAGCCGGCGATCTACTATCTGAGCGAGTGCTATCGTCCGGGTGCGATGGCCGAGGCCGGCGCCATCGTCATGCGCAACGAGATCAAGCACGGCATCGGCAAGGCGCTGAACCGCCTCGATCCGGAGGCGCTGAAGCATCGCCGCAACCTGGGCGACAAGGTGGCGGCGGCCAAATGGTGCGACGAGCACGGCTTCCCCCATGCGGGGCCGCTGATGCTGGTGGAGGATGGGGAGGCGAAGCTGCTGGCGCCGCAGGCCGCGCTTGACCGCGACCTGTTCGCCAAGCGGCGCGACGGCCGCGGCTCCTACAAGGTCACGCCCTATCGGCGCATCGCGCCCTTCCGCTACCAGGATCGCGACGGCCGCGAACTCGGCCTGGCGGAGATCACGGCGGAGCTGCTGCGTCGCAAGCCCAGCCGCAGCTGGATGATCGTGCCGCAGCTGCACACCCATCCGGAGCTGGCCGATCTGACCGGCGAGTCGCTGCTCACCTTCCGTGCGCTGACCTGCCTGGACGAGCAGATGCGGCCGGTCCTCACCAATCTCTATCTGCGCTCGATCACCAAGATCGAGCCGCGGTGGGATGTCGGACGCCTGGAGGAATATGGCGCGCCGGTCGACCTTGAAACCGGCCGGCTCGGCCGGATCACCGGCGACAAGCCGGAATGCCTGTCGGAATTCTTCGACCACCATCCCGTCACCGGCGCGCGCGTCACCGGACGTTTGGTGCCGCAATGGCGCGACCTGGCGCAGCTCGCCATCGACATGCATCGGGCCCTGCCCGGCCGCGTCTTCATCGGCTGGGACCTGGCGCTGACGACCGAAGGGCCGATGTTCCTGGAAGGCAACAGCTTCGCCGACCCGATGTTTCCGCAGCGGGTCTTCCGCCAATCCTTCGGCCATATGCGCCTCGGCGAGCTGCTCGACTTTCATCTCGGCCGCATCGAGGCCGAGCTCGATCGCGGCAACAATCCGGGCGCGGAAGCCTGATCGCTATTTCGCCGCGCGCCACTTGCTCCAGGCGCGCCACTGCCCGGGAAACCTGCGCACCCAGGGCTCGCTGCGGCGGAGGAACTCGGCCGCGGCGGCGACGCAGCGTTCGTCGTTGCTGCCCGTCTTCGGCAGATCGAGCGGCGGCTCGATCACCGTGCGGAAGGTGTCGCCATCGCGGAAGGTGAAGGTCGGCAGCACTGGCGCCCCGGTCAGGCCGGCGAGGCGCGGCGCGCCGACCGCGACCGGCAGCCGGCCGCCGAAGACGGGCCCCTTGATCATGTCGCTGCCCTCGGTCGAGGCGGCGACGATGGAAACCACCTCGCCTGCCTTGAGCGCCCGCATCAGCCGGCGCATGGCGGTCGAGGGCGCGTAGCGGTCGAAGATCACCCGCTGGGCGATGTAGCGGTCCTCGGGGACGCAGCGCACCTTGTTGAGGTAGCGCACGCCGAGCTTCGTTTCCGAATAGCCGTGCTTCGGGCTCGAGAGGTGCGAGACGCGATAGCCCTTCTCGTGCAGCACGATCTTGGTGGTGGCGCTGTTGAAGACGAAGGGCGCCAGCCACAGGATCGCGCCCTTGCCCTGAGCCAGTGCGGCCTTCAGATGCACCTCGCCTTCAAGTCGCATCCGCGGCCGCCAACCGCCGGGCCGCCAGCCGCGCAGGTCCTGCATCTGCATCTCGTGCACCGCGGCGCGCAGCTCTTCCGCGTGCCGCGTCGCCTCCCGCGCGGGGAAGCCGGCCGCTGCCTGCATCTGCTTGGCCGCATAGCGCACCGTGCGGCGATTGGTGAGCAGGCGCAGCCGCATCCGCCCACGCCAGAGCGGCCCCCACCAGGATTCCGGCAGGATCCAGGCGAAAGGCAATTGCACGACGAGGCCCAGGATGGTGACGACGTCGCCGAGGCTCCAGGCCTTCTGCGTCTTCTGCTTGCGCGCCTTGTGGACGATGGCCGGGCTCGCGGCTGCGCCGGTATCTTCCGTTGCGTCTTTCTGCGTCGACAGGACTGGGCTCCGTTTGGATCGCTAGGTTCGTGCCCACACGTTACAGGGTCGCAACGCGATGGCCAATTCTCTCGTCATCCCGGCCGACCCTCGGGCTCGACCCGAGGGGAGCGCCGGGATCTACGGTTCGGTCGCAAGGGCGGTGCAGATCTATCGGGGTCCTTGCGGAGGCCAAGTGGATCCCGGGGCACGCCCGGGATGACGAAAGAGAGAAGTGGCGATGGCGCCGCGATCGGCCTCTACGCCTTTGGCAATCTCGCCGGCAGGGTCACTTCCAGCATTTCCAGGCCGGCCTCGGCGTTGAGCGCGTAAGGCGCGCCGGCGGGCAGTACGCAGGAATCGCCGGCCGCCAATTGGTGCTGGCCGAACTGGCTGTGGCGCAGGGTGATCTCGCCCTGCAGCACGAACAGGAAATTGAACTCGCCGGCATGGCTGATCTCTTTCGTCGCGGCGCGGTTCTTGGCCCGCACCACGCGCACGCCGGCTAGGCCATCGGTCGCCGCCTCGATGCCGATGTCGCGGTA
>JAEUKU010000248.1 GCA_016794075.1 Rhodospirillaceae bacterium | reverse complement strand
TTCGGTCAGCGTGGCGAGCGAGGGCGAGGTCTGGCCGTTCTCGATCTTCGACAGCATGCCGGCCGACATGTTGGCGGCCTGCGCCAGCTGCGTCACCGTCATGTTCAGCTGATGGCGGAAGGTCCGCACCTCGCGGCCGATGGCCGCCTCCAGCCGCGCCTCGCGCGAGGCGACGTGATGCGGGTCCTGGAACTGGGCCTCGCCATTGGCGACCTTGGGTTTCGGCTTGATCCCAGGCTTGCGCCCCTGGCGGGCGGCCGACTTGCCATCCGCTGCCGATCTGCCGCCGCGCTGCGTTTCCTTCATGTGGCCCCACCCGACCGGTCTGCCGATATCGCAACGCAGCATAGCGCGGCACTGCCCGGTCGTCATGGTGATTCCGCCGCCGCGCGGCCCCGTGGCGCCCGGATCTCAGAGGTCGAGCTGCACCGGCGCGTTGGGGTCGAGCACGTCCTTGAAGGCGAAGAAGACGATGATCTTGTTCACGTGCTCGCCGTCGTCGGACAGCGGCAGGAAGATGGTTTCCTCGGTCGCATAGCGGCCGTTGGTGGCGAGGAACGGCTCAGTATCGAGCAGCGGCGCCCTGGTCTCGACCACGGTGTCGTAGCAGCCGAGCGCGTTCTCCACATCCGGGCCGAAGAAGCCTTCGATCACCGATCTTCCAGTTGGATCATGCCCGCGCACCTGGACGTCGGCCGTGCCGACCAAACGATAGACATAGCGCCGCGCGTCATCGACCACGTCGACGATCGACAGGCAAGGCAGCAGGCGCGCGGGAATCTCCGCCGGATCGATATCGGCGCGCCGCGGCATCCTGCGCTTGCCGCATTTGCTCCGCCAGTAATTGTAGAGCAACACTGTTTCCGGCCGGCAGGTCGGCGGAAACTCCAGAGGCGGTTCGTCGGCGGGCATGCGCAATTATTCCTGAACGGGAGTCGCGCAGCATAGCGTGATCGCCGCGGTTTGCTAAGCCGTGCCGAAAAGCTCAGGCCGAAAAATTCAGGGTGTGCCCGCCGCTCCCTGCAGCGGGCCTGCGTCCCGCTCGTTCTCGCGCCCCGCTTCCGGCGGGACCGGCGGAAGATGCGCGAGGATCCTGGCCAGATGCTCGATGCCGCTCTGCTGCGCCGCGCCTTCCGCCTGGCCGAGGCCGTCCAGCAGCGTCTCGAAGGCTGCCTCAAGGCGCATGACTTCGGTGCGGGTCGGCGCTACCGAGAGGTATTCGAGATAGCCTGACGCGGCGCAATCCTCCCCCGTGAGGATGATACCGCGGCCGGTCTTGTCGTTGAAGCCCAGGCCGCAGGCAGCGAGCAGCTCGGTGACTCGATCGAAATCCGCGCCCGCGTCGCGGCTGTGCGAAGCGACGACGAGCCGGTCGCCGTAGCCCGCGCCGGCAATCACGCGCAGGATGTGATGGATGTGCGAACACCCGCCGATGCGGCCATTGAACTCGTTGATGACGACCCGCCCGTCCGCGGTCACGATGCCGTCGATGTTGATCAGGCCCTCGTAGCCCAGGTCGCAGGTGAGGCGCGCAAGCTCCGTCGCCGCCGCGATGAAGGCCGCGGCGAGATAGGGCGACAGCGACCACGGCATGATCAGGCCGCTCAGGATCGGCGCCTGGCGCACCTCGCCGCAATTGAGGAAGGTCACGGCATTGGCGGCGGGATCGACGGCGAATTCGGCGGTCGTCACCGCGGTGACGGCGTAATAGGCCTCCACCACCAGCGGCACGCGCGCGAGATAGGCGAGCTTGCGCCACACCGCCTGCGCGGCATCGCCGATCGCGGTCTCGTTGTCGACCTTGATCACCTCGCGCGCGCCGAGACCGGCGGTGTCGCCGACGCGGCTGACGAGCAGGTTGCCGAGGCCGCCGCTGTGGCGGTCCTGCTTGACGATGACGGCGCCGGTCCGGTCGATCAGGCTGCGGATCGCGGCGTGCAGGCTGGCCGGGTCCTCGCAGACCGTGCCCTCGGCGATGGCGATGCCGCGTCCGGCGGCGAGGCTGCGGAAGACGCGCTTGTCGTTCAGCAGCTCAGCGCCGCCCTGGCGCAGGAACGGCCGGATGCTGCCGGGGCCGTCGATCTGCAGCGCTTCGGCCAGCAGCTGGGCGCCGCGCTCGTGGCAATAGGGCAGCAGCGACCAGTCGCGCCGCCCGCGCATCAGCCGCCGCAGCCGTTCGGGTAGGCCGAGGCGCAGCAATTCGTGGGAGCCGAGCGGCCGGAACGGCGCGTCGTCCCAATCCGGCGTGACGTAGCTGACCGCGCCCGGCGCGTAGCCGCGGGCCTGCGCGATATAGTCCTTGAAACGCGGATTGAGATCGCGCGGCAGCACCACGATGTCGCCGGGCTCCGCGAACCAGGCCATGCGGCCGGCGGTGATCGAGCTTGAGCGGCAGAATTCGGGGGTGAAAGCCCGCTCATCCGCCAGCATGTTCTCGTTGTCGATATTCGCGACCAGAATTCGCGCCATTTCCCCCGCCGGATTCCGGAACGGCAACGCCGGGCGATCTTGGCACAGTTTCCGGAAACCGCAAACCGGGCGGGATCACCCCGCCTTGCGGTCCTCGCGCGGCGAGCAGCCGAAATGGCGGCGATAGACCTTGGCGAAATGGGAAAGCGAGACGAAGCCGCAGGCGATCGCGACTTCCGCGACGGACAGGTCCGTCTGCCTTAGCATGCGACGGGCGCGCTCGAGACGCAGCTGGACGTAATACTGCGCCGGCGTGGCGCCGAGGTAGCGCTTGCACAGCCGCTCGAGCTGGCGCTGCGAGACGCCGGTCTTGCGGGTGAGGTCGCCAAGGGCGAGCGGCTCCTCGATCGCCGCTTCCATCAGCGAGACGGCCTTCTGCACCACGGAGTTGGTGACGCCCATGCCGAGCAGCATGCGGCGCTGGTCGTCGGCGGCGGCGCGGATGCCGCCATGCAGGAACTGGCCGGAGATCTGCCGGGCCAGCTCCTGGCCGTAATGCGCGCCGATGAGTTGTAACATCATGTCCAGAGCTGCGGTCGCACCGGCGCAGGTGAGGATGGAGCCGTCGACGACGAAGAGGTCGTTGCACAGCTGGATGTCGGGGAAGGCCTCGGCGAAGCTGTCGGCATAGTCCCAGTGCACGGTGCAGCGCCGGTCGGCCAGCAGCCCGGCGCGGGCCAGCACGAAGCTGCCGGTGCTGACCGCGGCCAGCGCCACATTGCGGCGGGCGAGACGGCGCAGGAGGTCCTCGACATTGCGATAGCGGCGCTGCTCGGCATGGCTGGCGGCGCAGACCACGACGATGTCGAAACCGTCCTGGTCGAGCTCGGCCACCGGCGCGGCGGCGACGGTGATGCCGCTGTTGGACTCCACCATGCCGCCTTCCGGCGCGAAGAGCTGCCAGCGATAGAGGTCGCGGCGGCTCAGCCGGTTGGCGCCGCGGATCGGCTCGATCACCGAGGCGAAGGACATCAGCGCGAAGCCGGGCACCAGAATGACGGCGACCCGGAAGGGCGTGGCGTGGCCGGTGCGCGGCTTCAGGAAGTCGGGCAGCACGGCACTGCGCTCCGACGCCGCGCGCTCCGGCGCCTGGGTCATCGGCTTGCCGGGCGCCGCGAAGTTCATGCCTGCAGCGCCCGCAAGGCGGCGAGGCCGACGATGCGGCCGTCATATTCGGCGATCGCATCCTCGACGCAGGTCCACAAATAGTCGGCCGAGGCGATGTCGGCGAGCAGGTGATAGGCGATGGTCTGGCCGAGATCGGTGCGGATGACGATGGCGCTCATCTTGGCGACCGAGGTCTGGGCGATGGTGCCCACCGGGCAATGCGCCGGCCGCAGATCGACGCCGCAGATCTTCGAGAACATCTCCGGCGCGTACTGGCCCGTGACCATGAACCAGGCATGGCTGTCCTGGCGCGGCGTCGGATAGCCCTGCTGCGGCCGCGGCGCGCTCGCCGCCCATTGCCAGGCGCCATTCAGCCGGTTGATCAGCGTGCCGCTGCCGGCGAGGGAATCCAGCAGGAAGATCTCGGTCGGCGCGAGGCGCGCCGCCAGCTCGTCGCCCGCCTGTTTGTACGCCTTATTGCTGTCGGCGCCGATGGTGAGGCCCTGCGCGGTCAGCCACTCCACGGTGCCGCGGCCCTTGAACCCGCCATGCGGCAGGACCGAGAGGTCGGCCAGCGCCATGCGCCGCGCGGAATCGGTCTCGCTTTCGCCGCGCGCGGGATAGCGCATGGCGATTGCGCCGCCATTGATCTCGGCAAACTCGGCGCCGGCGGCCGCCAGCTTGCGATAGACGAAGCTGCGGCGCTTCAGCGTGGCGGGATCGAGACCGGTCATGCTGGCCATGTCACATCTCCTGCCGCTTGTTGTCGGGGTCGTAGAAGGGATACTTGGTCACCACGCCCTTGATGCGCCGGCCGCCGCCGATCTTGATGTCGAACTGCCGGCCCGGCTCGCCGTCCTCGGGATGGACATAGGCGAGGCCGACCACCTTGTTCAGCGAGGGCGAGCGCACTGCCGAGGTGACGCGGCCGACGATCTCCTCGCCCTTCAAGACAAGGTGGCATTCCTCCGGGCAGGGGTCGCTGTCCTGCGCCAGCGTGAAGCCGACCAGCTTGCGGGACAGCGGCTTCTTGGCCATGATCTCCGCAGAGCGGGCGCCGATGAAGAACGGCTTGGTCTTGGCCACCGCCCAGGCCATGTCGGCCTCCCACACGCTGGTCAGGCCGTCGGTGTCCTGGCTGACAATGATATGACCCTTCTCCAGGCGCAGCACGCGCTGCGCCTCGACGCCGAAGGGGCGTATGCCCGCCGTGCCGCCCGCCGCCATCAGCGCGTCCCACAGGGCTTCGCCCTGGCTCGCCGGCACATGCACCTCATAGCCCAGCTCGCCGACGAAGCCGACGCGCATGATGCGGGCCGGGATGCCGGCGACCGGCGCCAGCTTCGCGCCCATATAAGGGAAGTCGGCGGCGCTCAGATCGGCGTCGCAGACCTTGGCCAGCACCTCGCGCGATTGCGGCCCGGCGATGTTCACGCCGGCATAGGCGGCGGTGACGTTGGCGACGTCGACATCGAGCCGCCATTGCGCGTTCCAGAACAGCATCTGGCGATAGACCGCGTCGACGCCGCTGGTCGTGGCGGTGACGTAGAAATGTTCGTCGTGGAACCTGACCGCGACGCCGTCATCGGTGATGACGCCGGCATTGTCGGTCATCAGCACGTAGCGGCAGCGGCCGACCTGCTGCTTGGCATAGGCGAAGGTGTACATGCGGTTCAGGAACTCGGCCGCATCCGGCCCGCGCACGTCGAGGCCGCCCAAGGTCGAGACGTCGATCAGGCCGACGCCGTTGCGCACCGCATTCACTTCCTCGCGGATGGCTCTGTCGCGCTCTGTCTTGGGCCCGTAATAGCCCGGGCGCCACCACAAGCCCGCCGGCATCATCTGCGCGCCGGCCTCCAGATGGCGGTGGTGCATCGCGGTGCGGCGCTCGGGGTCGAACACCCGTCCGGCGAGGTGCCCGAATTTCTCCGGCGTATAGGGCGGGCGCTGGGTGGTGACGCTCATCCGCTCGAGCTTCTCGCCGGTCTCGCGCGCGACGATGCGCACGGCGGCGACGGCGGAATGCTTGCCCTGGCTGGGGCCCATGCCGACGGTCGAATAGCGCTTCAGCAATTCGACATTGTCGAAGCCGTCGGCGATGCCGTTGATCAGGTCCTTGTATTTCAGGTCCTCGTCGAAATCGACGAAATCGGCGCCCTTGTCATGGGGGAAGATCGGCCAGGGATGGGTGATGTCCTCGGCGCCCGTCTCCGGCACGGCGGCAGGCTCGCCCACAACGT
>JAEUKU010000239.1 GCA_016794075.1 Rhodospirillaceae bacterium | reverse complement strand
ATGCTGGAGGAAGCGGGCGCGACCGTCATCGGTCCCGCCGCGAGCGTGGAGCGGGCGCATGCGCTGATCGCCGAGGCCGAGGATGACCTGGACGCGGCGTTGCTTGACGTGAATGTCGCCGGTGCCTCGATCGACAGCGTGAGCGAGGCGCTGACCGCCTTGCAGGTTCCCTTCGTCTTCATGACCGGCTACAGCCCGGCCGCCCTGTCGGACCTGGCGCCCGGCGTGCCGGTGCTCAGCAAGCCCTTCATGCCCGACCAGGTATTCACGGCCCTGGCATCGCTTCTCGCCGCGTAACCGCCGGCCGGCGGCCGCAATACCCCGGGCCAAAGAAAAACGGCTCCGATCCGAGGAGCGGAGCCGTCTCTTGAAGGCACCGCGCGGCGCCTGGCGGTCGCCGCGCCGCCGCGTCAGTGCTTGAGCAGTTCGTCCCGCGCCTGCTCGGCACGCGAGGCGCCGATGGCGGTCTTCACACTCTTCTGCTCCTCGGGCGGCGGCAGGACCGCTTTCATGCCCAGCGAGGCGATCCACAATTCGCGGCACCAGCCCTTGCTGTGATAGAGGTGCTCGTCCTCCTGGTCCTCGACCTGTTCCACCGCCTCCATCAGCGCCTTCTTGAGGTCGCCCTTGGCCTCCTCGGCGAAGCTGGTGAGCAGGTGCCAGTTGAGGTGATCCTTTGTCTCGGCAAAGACCACGCATTCGCAGGCGACGATCTCGGCGGCTTCCGGCGTGCCGGAATCCTTGGCCATGGTCATGGCCGTCACCAGGGATTCGCCGATGTGGCGCACGACCAGCCGGCCTGGCGTCTCCTCCTCGGCCAGACCCAGCTTCTCGAACAGCTCGCGCATGATGCGCTCGTGCTTCTGGGTCTGCTCCAGGTATTCCTCGTATTCCTTCTTCAGATCCTCGTTGACGACGCATTGCAGCGCCATTTCGTAGATCTTCACGCCGCCCATTTCGGTTTCCAGCATCTGCTGCAGGAGTTCGGCGAGTTGGTCGTTCAGCTTCGGTTTCATGCGCGGTCCTTTCGGGTTGGCGGCGGGACGGCGAGGGCGCTGGAACTGCCGGGTGGCAGATGCAGTCCATTGCTTGCCGGCCCTGGATATCCATCGGTGGCAGTTCGATAACCGCTTAATGCGGGGCGGGTTCCCGCTGGGGACAGGATTGTCGAAGCGCGGGAGTGGCCGTCAGTTGCGGACGGCGACCGCCGGCTCCGCCGCCGCGGCCTGGCCGGGGCTGGCGCGCAAATGGCCCATCATGCGGTACTCGACCTTATGAAAGACCCAGGCGATCAGGTAGGTGAGGGCGAGGTAGATGAGCCCGACGAAGATCCAGACCTCGAAGGTGCGGAACGAGCGCGAGATGATGACCCGCGCCACGCCGGTCAGGTCCATGAGGGTGATGATGCTGACCAGCGAGGTCGCCTGGAACAGGAAGATGACCTCGTTGGAATAGGCCGGCAGGGCCAGCCGTGCCGCCTTGGGCAGGATGATGCGGCGAAAGAGCATGGGGCGCGACATGCCGCAGGCGCGTGCCGCCTCGACCTCGCCGAAGGGGACCGCCTGGATGGCGCCGCGCAGGATCTCCGCGGTGTAGGCGGCGGTGTTCAGGGTAAGGGCGAGGATGGCGCAGAAATACGGCTCGCGCAGGAAGCGCCACAGGCCGACATCCTCGAGCACGTCGCGGAACTGGCCGCTGCCGTAATAGATCAGGAAAAGCTGCACCAGCAGCGGCGTGCCGCGGAAATAGAAGATGTAGCCGTAGACCGGCAGACGCAGCAGCGGATTGACCGAGAGCCGCGCCAGCGCCAGCGGCAGCGCGAGGGCCAGGCCCAGCGAGACGCTGAGCGCGGTGATCTCGATGGTCAGCAGCGCGCCGCTCAGAAAACGCGGCAAATTGTTCCAGATCGGCTCCAGCCCCAGGCTTTCGAAGAAGAGATCGAGCGAGTCCATGGCGCCGCTCAAGCCCGCCGCACGCCGCGATTGGCCCAGGTCTCGGCCCAATGCTGCAGCGTCATGGAGACGATCGTGATGCCGAGATAGATGAAGGACGCGGTGAGGTAGAAAGTGAAGGGCAGCTTGGTGTTGCGGGCGCCGATGTCGGACCAGCGCATCAGCTCCTCAAGCTGGATCACCGACATGAGCGCCGTCGCCTTGATCAGCACCAGCCACAGATTGCCGAGGCCGGGGAGGGCGAAGCGCCAGACCTGCGGCAGCATGATGCGCCGCAGCGTCAGCAGCCGCGACATGCCGAAGGAATGCGCCGCCTCGATCTGGCCCTTGGGGATGGCCTGGAAGGCGCCGCGGAAGACCTCGGTGGCGAAGGCGCCGTAGATGACGCCGAGCGTCAGCACGCCGGCGGTGAACGGATCGATGTCGATCAGCACCTCGGCGCCGAGCAGGGCGGTCAGCACGCGCTGCAGCAGGATGGTGACGCCGTAATAGACGAGCAGGATCAGCACCAGCTCGGGCACGCCGCGCACCACCGTCGTATACGCGTTCGCCAGCATATTGGCCGGGCGCGCCTTGCACAGCTTGCCCCAGGCGCCGAGCAGGCCCATGGCGATCGCCACCACGCCGGCGCACAGGCCGACCAGGACGGTGACCTGCAGCCCCTCCCAGAAAACCCAGCCGTAGCCCCGGAAATCGAACAAGGCTGTCCCCCGTTTCGGCCGTCGGCAAACGGCTCACCCCGTCCGCATCACGCCTGACGGCGCGACGCGGATGGGGTGAGACTCGTGCGATGAAAGAGCCGTTAGCTGGCCGGCTCGCCGTAGACGTCGAACGCGAAATACTTGTCGTTGATCGCCTTGTAGGTGCCATCGGCGCGGATCTGGTCGATGGCGGCGTTGAGGGCGTTCAGCAGGTCGGTATCGCCCTTGCGGACGGCGATGCCGGCGCCTTCGCCGTGCCACTTGGGATCGTTGTAGTCGGGCCCGACGAATTCGAACTCGCCGCCTTCCGCCGTCTTCAGGAAGCCCTCCAGCAGGGCGACCGAATCCGCCATCACCAGGTCGACGCGGCCGGCCACCAGGTCGGCGTTGGCTTCGTCCTGTGTGGCATAGACGCGGACGTCGAGGCCCGGGAACTTGTCGCGCACGAAGTTCTCATGGATGGTCGCGCGCTGGACGCCGACCGACTTGCCGGTCAGACCCTCAGGCGAGATGTCGAGCCCGGCGCCCTTCTTGGCGATGAACTTGGCGGGGGTGTTGTAGTACTTGTTGGTGAAGTCGACCACCTTCTTGCGCTCGTCGGTGATCGACATCGAGGCGATGATGGCGTCGTATTTCTTGGCGTTCAGGCCGTCGATGATGCCGTCCCAATCCTGGACCACGAATTCGCAGTCGAACTTCGCGGCGGCGCAGAGCGCCTTGGCGATCTCGACGTCGAAGCCGACCAGCTCGCCATTGGGATCGATCGAGTTGAACGGCGGATAGGCGCCCTCGGTGCCGATCTTGACCTTCTTCATCTCATCGGCGATGGCGGTGCCGAAGGTCGCGGCCAACATGGCGCCAGCCAATAGCCACGTTGCAATTTTCTTCACTTGAGCCTCCCTAAAAGAGAATTCTGCCACCGATTTCAGCGGCGTTCTTGCATGTCTGCCGCGAAACCTTAATTCGCCGGCTCTATATAAGCAACGTCGGATGCCCCCCGGATCGCGGCTTGAAGCAGGCAAAAGCGCGGCTTTGCCGGCGGAATGCTTGAAAAGCGGGGCGATGGAGGGCCCGTCGGTATTGGCGGATGGGGTGAGATTCGAACTCACGGTGGGGTTGCCCCCACGGCGGTTTTCAAGACCGCTGCCTTAAACCACTCGGCCACCCATCCCGCGCCGGCCACCGGGGGTTCCATTAGGCCAGCGGGCCGAGGGGGTCAAGCAAGCCACCCAGGCCTGGCCCCGACTCGGCGTGTTCCGGCGGCCGGGCGGTCCGATACTTGGTCGTCTCGGGCGGCAAACCGGCGGTTTTCCGCCGCTTCCGGCAGCTCATGCGGGCGTGAGTTGCCAGGGGGCCGAGGTGGCTTTAGCCTGCCCCGATTGAGTCGCAGGGGGCCCGTTTCCGGACTTGCGACGCCGAGTTTCACCCAACGCCTGACGCCATGTGGACCCTTCGACGCCAAGCGCTGATCCTCACCGCCATCGCAAGCCTGCTCGCCGGCTGCACCGAATCCAAGGTGCTGGTGGACCAGGCGAAGGTCATCACCAATCCCGGCCCGGGCAAGCCGGCGCCGTACAAGATCGGCAAGCCCTACCAGGTGGGGGGCGTCTGGTACTATCCAAAGGCAGATTATAACTACAACGAGACCGGCATCGCCTCCTGGTACGGGCCCGGCTTCGACGGCAAGCGCACCGCCAATGGCGAGGTGTTCGACACCAACGGCCTCACCGCGGCGCACAAGACCCTGCCCATGCCGTCCATGGTCCGGGTGACCAATCTGGAGAACGGCCGCTCGATCGCCGTGCGGGTGAATGACCGCGGCCCCTTCTCGGCCGGGCGCATCATCGATTTGAGCCGGCGCGGCGCGCAGCTGCTGGGCTTCATCGAGCGCGGCACGGCGCGGGTGCGGGTCGAGATCCTGGCGGAGGAAAGCCAGCTGCTTGCCGCCGCGGCCTCCAAGTCGGGCGGTGACACCCTGCCGCCGGCACCCAAGGCGGCGCCCGCGGGCGAGGTGACGGCGGGCGGCCTCGAGCCGATCGCCGGCGCCAAGGTGAGCCCGGGCGGCGGCCAGGGCGCCGCGCAGCCCGAGACCCCGGCGGCGGGCGGCAGCGCGGTCGGCCAGATGGTGCTTCCTGAGCCTGACGGCAAGGTCACCCAGGTGGCGGTGAAGCCGACCAACATCTACATCCAGGCGGGCGCCTTCCTGCGCCAAGCCAACGCCAACCAGCTGAGCGGGCGGCTGAAGAAATACGGCGCCGTGCGCGTGGCGCCGGTGACGGTCGACGCGCAGCGCTATTACCGCGTCCGCATCGGGCCGCTCGCCTCGGTCACCGAAGCCGACGAGACGCTGAAACGGATGATCGCCGAAGGCCATCCCGAATCGCGCATCGTCGTGGACTAGGCCGTGGCGCAGCCGGGCTGCTTGACCGCGATGCGGAATTGTCCGAGTTTCCGCGCCAGGGAAAAGGTCGCGGCGTGATCGATCGAACCCGAATTGCCCGGATTGGATGAGAGCCATGTCACTGCGCCGTCTTTTGATCGTCTTGTTGTTCGCCCTCACCGCGATGTCCGCGCCGCTGCTGGCGCCGGGCGCGCTGGCCGAGCCTCTCGTCACCAATGCCAAGCACGCCTATATCGTCGATTTCCAGACCGGTTCGGTGATCTACGACAAGATGGGCGAGGAGCGGCTGTATCCGGCGTCGATGAGCAAGCTGATGACGGCCTACATGCTGTTCGACGCCCTGAAGCGCGGCGACGTGAAGCTCGACGACACGTTCCATGTCAGCCAGAAGGCCTGGTCGACCCAGGGCTCCAAGATGTTCGTCGACATCGATTCCGACGTCCGGATCGAGGATCTGATCCGCGGCATGGTGATCCAGTCCGGCAACGATGCCTGCATCGTCATCGCCGAGGGCCTGGCCGGGACCGAGGAGGCCTTCGCCGAACGGATGAACGCCAAGGCCAAGGAGATCGGGCTCACGGGGAGCAACTTCCGCAACTCCACCGGCTGGCCGGACCCCGACCACTACATGACGGCCAAGGATCTGGCGACGCTGGCCATGCGGCTGATCCACGACTTCCCCGACTACTACCACTTCTATTCGGAGAAGGAATTCACCTGGCACGGCATCAAGCAGGGCAACCGCAACCCGCTGCTCTATCGCGCCGGATCGGGTGTCGACGGCTTGAAGACCGGCCACACCGAGGAAGCAGGCTACGGCCTCACCGCCTCAGCCATCCGCGACGGACGGCGTATCGTCATGGTGGTGCAGGGTCTGACCGGCATGCAGGAACGCGCCGACGAGACCGGCCAATTGCTCGACTGGGCGTTCCGCGAGACCGGCAATTTCACCGTCGTCTCCAAGGGCGCCATCCTGACCGAGGCTCCG
>JAEUKU010000203.1 GCA_016794075.1 Rhodospirillaceae bacterium | reverse complement strand
GTCTTCACCTCCGCCGGCGGGGTCACATCCTCCTGCGCCAGGCCGATGCCGGTCCGCACCCAGGCGAAATAGAGCAGCTTCATCCTTCCTCCGAGCGCCGCACCGCAACGTGAGGAAGACATAGTGACTCTTGCCACAATACGCCAGCCCCGCCACCGCTTTGCGCCGGCCGGGCCGAGCCATGCCGCGCCGCATCTACGACTTTCGTCCAATTGCTGACTTTACCGGCGTTTAACCCATAATCCCCCAGGGTAATCGGCATGCCGGAGGGATTGAGCCATATGACGGACCAGCCGTCGCAAGACAGCACGGGGACGCGCATCGCCCAGCAGATCGCGGAAAAGGCCGGATCGCTGGGCGTTCAACTCGCCGACGCCGCGGGGTCGATCGACGAGGTGGCCAAGGTCGTGACGGCGCAGTCGCAGAAATTCGAGGAGCTGCGCGCCACCGCCGATACGATGGTGGCCGCCAACGAGCGCATCGCCGGTGAGATCGAAGGCGCGGCCCAGATCGCCGCGCGCTCGGCCGAGGAGATGTCGGCCTCGCGCAGCTCGATCGAAGGCTCGCTCGGCGAATTGCGCAGCCTGGCGGAAAGCGCCACCGCGATCGAAAGCCGGTTGGGCGGCCTGCGCCGGGCCCTGGAGCAGATCGCCAAGGTGGCGCAGACCATCGAGGCCATCGCCAAGCAGACCAATCTGCTCGCCCTCAACGCCACCATCGAAGCGGCGCGCGCCGGCGACGCGGGCAGGGGCTTCGGCGTGGTCGCGAGCGAGGTCAAGGTCCTGGCGCGGCAGACCAGCGAGGCCACCAGCCAGATCGGCCAGACGCTCGCCGAGCTGTCGCAGCAGGTGAGCGAGCTGAGCCGGGAAGGCGCGCGGGCGACCGAGCGCGCGGGGAAGGTCGAGACCGGCACCGCGGCGATCGGCGCGGCGGTGGAAAGTTCCGCCAGGGCCGTGGAGGACATCGCGCGCCAGGCCGCCGCCATCGCCACCGACGCCCGGCAGGTGCGCGACGGCAGCGCCGCGGTCAAGACCACCTTCGAGGAGCTGACCGCGGGCGTGCAGCGCTCGACCCGGGATCTGGGCCAGGCCAAGGACCGCATCAACCAGCTGCTGGAAGTGGCCGAGGATCTGATCGAGGCGACGGCCAATGCCGGCGTCGAGACCACGGATTCGCCGATGATCCGCGTGGTGGTGGAGTCCGCGGCGAAGATCGGCGCGCTGTTCGAGCAGGCGGTGGAGCGCGGCGAGATCTCCATGACCGATCTGTTCGACGAGCGCTATGAGCCGGTCAAAGGCAGCGATCCGCAGCAAGTGACCACCAGGTTCACGGCTTTGACCGACCGGTTGCTGCCGCCGATCCTCGAGGCGGCGCTGGAGGTCGACCCGCGCATCGTGTTCTGTGCCGCAATCGATCGCAACGGCTACCTGCCGACGCACAACAAGAGGTTTTCGCAGCCGCAGCGGCCGAATGATCCGGTCTGGAACGCGGGCAATTGCCGCAACCGCCGCATCTTCAACGACCGCGTGGGCCTGAAGGCGGGGCGCAGCGTGAAGCCCTTCGTCGTGCAGACCTATCGCCGCGACATGGGCGGCGGCAATTTCGCCTTGATGAAGGATGCCTCGGCGCCGATCGTGGTCAAGGGCCGCCATTGGGGCGGGGTGCGCTGCGGCTACAAGGTGTGACGGCGCGGCCTTGATCCGCCGCGCGGCCTTGCTCTACGGTCTCCGCATCCCACGGAGGCATGCATGGCGCTCACCATCTGGCACAATCCCAATTGCTCCACCTCGCGCAAGGTGCTGGGCTGGCTCAAGGACAAGGGCCTCAAGCCTGCTGTCGTCGAGTATCTGAAGACCCCGCCGAGCGCCGCGGAAATCAAGCGCGTGCTCGCCATGATGAAAGCCAGGCCGCACGACATCCTGCGCCGCAAGGGCGAGGCCTATGAGGCGCTGGGCGATGCCGACAAGCTTTCCGGCGACGCGTTGATCAAGAAGATGGTCGAGGAGCCGGTCCTGATCGAGCGGCCGATCGTCGTCACCGACAGGGCTGCCGTGCTGTGCCGGCCGCCGGAGAAGGTGTGGGACGTGGTCTAGCGACTCACCACCGGCCGTTGCCGGCGCGCATGTCGGCGGCGGCAAGGCGGATCGGGAAACGTTCGCGGATGGCCGCGTCTGCCTTGGGCTCGATGCTCTCCGGGTAGTGCATGGCCAAGACGCGCTTCGCTTCCTTGCGCGCCTTTTCCAGGATGCCGATCGAGCCTTCCTCCTCCCAGGCCGAGAGCGACGAGCGATCGGCAATTTTGGGATAGAGATATTCGCTCGACATCAAGGCAAGGGTCTGCGGGTGGCCGAGATAATGGCCGGGGCCGGAGATAACCTCCTTGATGACGTCGAAGGACAGGCTCTCGTCGGTGACCTCGATGCCCTTCAGCGCGCGCTGGATGATGCCCAGCATCTCGTTGTCGATGACCATGGTCTCGAAGGAGGCGCCCATGAGCGATCCCACCATGCCGGCAACTTCGGAAATGAGGTTGCCGCCGGCGGTGGCGGCCAGCGCCACCGTGACGCCTTTCTCGAACCCCGCCTGGCCGTCCGGCCGCTTGGCGTCGGTCATGCCGGCGGAGATCGAGGAGGGCAGGCCGTAGAAGCGGGCGATCTGTGCGCTCGCCGCCTGCAGCAGGGCTTCTTCCCCGCCGCCGCCGGTGAAGGCGCCGGTCCGCAGATCGGAGACGAAGGGCCACAGGCCGAGATGCATCGGATGCCCGGGGCGGATGAAATTGACGATGGCGAGGCAGGCCAGCGTCTCCGCCACCGTCTGCACCAGCGTGCCGGCGAGCGCGGCGGGCGAGGTCGCGCCGGCCTGGGTCGCCACGCACATGTCGGCGACCAGCCCGGCCCGCGTCGTCGCCACCATCACCTCGCTGGTGTGCCTGCCGAAGCGTAGCGGCGAGACGATCGGGCAGCCGCCGATGACGCAGAACGGGCGCTTCTGGAACTTGCCTTCCCCGCCGAGGATCGTGTCGAACAGCGCGATGATCTGCGGCACATGCGCCGCGGTGGCGGAGGAGATGCCGAAGGGCTTGGTGGTCGCCGCCGCCGAGGCATAGGCCACGTTGATGTCGTGCACGAAGGCGTCGTCGAGATCGGTGGCGACCACCGTCTGGCCGACATTGTGGACGTGCTCCAGCGAATCGGCGAGGCGCTGCAGGTCGTAGAGATCGACCAGCGTCGACGGGCGGTATTGCCCGGTCTGGAAGTCCAGCACCCGCACTGCCTCTCCGGAGGTGCAGAAATGCACCCGGTCGCCGCCCACTTCGATGCTGCGGTCGGGATTCCTTCCATGCAGCACGTAGCTCTTCGCCGCACCCGCGATCACATCCTCGATCAAGGCGCGGGGAAAGCGCAGGCGCCCATCCGCGCCGAGCGTGCAGCCCTTGGCGCGGGCGATGTCGAGGATCTCATCGGTCGCCTCCGCCATGCCGAGTTCGGCCAGCACGTCGAGCGCGGTTGCGTGGATGCGTTCGAGGTCGCGGTCGGTGAGCGGCCGGTACTGGCCGCCCGGCAGGCCGGGGCGGACGGGCGAAACCTTGTGGCTGCGCGCCAGTTGCCGGCCGGCGCGGCCGGCGCGGGTAGCGGGCCGGGCCGCGGCGCGGAGCGCGGCCGCATCCCGATCGGCGGCAAGCGCAATCGTGGGTGTCGATTCCGGCATCGCAACCTCCGATGATTGAATGACCATTCAATATTCTGGCGTAGGCGGAAGGTGGCGTCAATCGCAGCGCGGGGCCTCGTTGTCGCAGGGCGGCGCGCTGATTCCGCGCGGAATCGCCAGGGATTTCGGCTGGGATTTCGGCTGGGACTTCAGGCCAGATCGGCGGGAAAGAGCAGGCGCGCCACCGTGCCCTTGTCGGGCTCGGAGACGATCTCGAGCTTGCCGCCATGCGCGTCGATCAGGTTGCGCACGATGGGCAGGCCGAGGCCGCTGCCGGTGGGATCGATGGCGATGGAGCCGCGCACCCGGCCGAAGGGCTGCAGGGCCAGGAGGATCTGCTCCGGCGTCATGCCGACGCCCGAATCGGCGACCAGGATGATGGTTCCGCCATCGGCTGCGCGCCCGACCTCCAGGTCGACGCGGCCGCCAGCCTGGGTGAACTTGATGGCATTGGACAGCAGGTTGACCACCATCTGCTTCACGCGCCGGCGATCGGCGGTGAGCGTCATGCCGGCGGCCGGCAGGGCGATCTGGAAGTCGAGGCCGCGCCGCTCCGCCTGCGGCCGCATCATCTGCGCGCATTCCTCGAGCAGCTCCACGAGGTCGAAGGATGCGGGCTGCAATTCGAGCTTGCCCGCCTCGACCTTGGCGAGGTCGAGGATGTCGTCGATCAGCGCCAGCAGATGGGTGCCGGCTTCATGGATATGGCCGCCATATTGCGCGTAACGTTCCGCAGAATCGGCGCCGAAATGCATGTCGCGCACGATCTCGGCGAAACCGAGAATGGCATTGAGGGGCGAGCGCAGCTCGTGGCTCATATTGGCGAGAAAGGCGCTCTTCGCCGCGTTCGCCGCTTCCGCCGCGTGCTTCTTCAGCCGCAGCTCGGCGGCAAGGCGGGTCATGTCGGCGGTCTGTTCGTGCAGCTTGCGGGTCAGTTCCGCCAGCTCCGCCTCGCGCGCCTTGTGCAGGGTGATGTCGTTGATGACGGCGAGGATCGCATCGGCGCCGTGATAGCGCACGCGCTCGCCCGCGGCCTCGACCCAGAGCCGCGAGCCGTCGGCGCGGCGCAACTCCAGCTCCATCCGCACGGCACCGGGCTCGTTTGCTATGGCCGCGAGGAAGCGCTCGCGCCCGTCCGCGTCGCCGTAGAACTCGCGCATGGAGTGGTTGAGCACCCCGTCGATCGGCAGGCCGAGGAGATTCGCCGCCTGGTCGTTGGCGTGCAGGATCTGGCCCGTCGCCCAATCGCTGATCGTCACCGGGACGATCTGGGCCGAACGCAGGAAACGGTAGACGGCGGTGTCGTCCACCACCCCACCCGCTTGCTCGACGAGACTCTTCAGCACTTCGCTGCCTTGATCTTCCATGCGGCACGGACAGTTCGCGTGCGACCCGGCATGCGGGCCGACAAACCCCACGCAGCGACTGCAGCAAATATCGGCGATTCACAGGTGCGAATCCAGGTGACACTTTTTCGCATCCTATGTATCATAGTGTGGGTTGGTGGTTATTAGGGTCCGAATCCGGTTTTTGGGAACTCGGTCTATCCGAAATTATACTCAATTGAATCAATGGATTGTGGCTTATCCTGGCTTGCCTCCACGCGGCAGGCAGATGGGGATGGAAAGGCCCGCCCCGCTTCGTTATTTTGCCCGTTACATCCGTCGTGAGGGAAGCCGGTCACCGCCGCAATCAGGCGCAAATCCGGCGCTGCCCCCGCAACTGTAGGATCGCCCGGCGCCGCGGCAGCGGCGTTGGAGCAATGGACGGCGCAGCGGCCACTGGTTCATACGCGAACTGGGAAGGCGCGACCAAGTCCCGCGATCGAGCCAGGAGACCTCAACGGATCGTCGCATTGCGGCTCGCCTCGGCGGGAGGAAGGGACCACATTCATGGCAGCCTCACCGGCTGATTCTGCGCGCGCGCTGCCGCCCGTCACCCTGGTGCTGGGGGGCGCGCGATCCGGCAAGAGCGTCTTCGCCGAGGGCCTGGTGGCTCCGCATCGCCGCGGCTGCGTCTATCTGGCCACCGCCGAGATCCTGGACGACGAGATGGCCGAGCGGGTGCGCCTGCACCGGGCGCGCCGCGACGCCGCATGGCGCAGCCTCGAGGCGCCGCTCGACCTGGCGCCGGCGCTGGTGGCTCAAACGGAACAGGGCGCGGCGGTCCTGGTGGATTGTCTGACCCTCTGGCTCAGCAATCTCATGCAGGCGGGACGCGATCCCGCGGCGGAAAGCGCGGCGCTGATCAAGGCGCTCGGCCAATGCGGCGGACCTGTCGTGTTCGTGGCGAACGAGGTGGGCCTCGGCATCGTGCCGGACAACGCGCTGGCGCGGGCGTTTCGCGACCATGCGGGACGGATGAACCAGAGAATCGCGGCAATCGCCGATGCGGTGTTCTTCATCGCCGCCGGCCTGCCGCTGC
>JAEUKU010000168.1 GCA_016794075.1 Rhodospirillaceae bacterium | reverse complement strand
GGTCAGGCCCTGCTTGAAATAGAGCCGCGGCCAGAAGCCGTCGGCCTGCACGATGTCGAAATCCTTGGTGCCGCCGACCTTCATCTTGTTGAAGGCCTCGGAATTGCCGTCGAAGAAGGTGGGCGAGAAGCGGGCGCCGGTATCCTTCTCGAAGGCGGCGATGGCGTCCTTCATCGCATAGGGCTGCCACATCAGCAGGCGCAACGTGGTCTCCGCCGCTTCCGCGTTGCTGATGAACGGCGCGCAGGGCCGGAAGGCCGCGGCGCCGGCGGCGACCGCCGCGCCACGCAGCAGGCGCCGGCGCGAGATGCCGCGGCGGGAAAGCAAGTCGCGCGAAATCCTGGTTGTTCCACTCATGCCCCATCTCCCTTTTTTGGCCGAGTTATGGGCTCGGTCGTGGTTGCGTCCCTGTCCGGCACGAAACCGGATGCCACAAATTACAACACAATTGCCAGAAAGTGCAAGATAGTGCTAAAAATCGCAAAAGGCGGTCGGCGGAGCCGGTCGCGTCCGGCGCAAGCGGCGCCGGGGCTTGCCGCGAATCCGCCGCAGCGTGCTAGGCGGAAGCGGACGGCAGGGAGATCAGGAAGGGTTCGATCGTGCTGGCAGAGGAAAGACAACGGCTCATTCTCTCCATGGTGAATGCGCGCGGCTCGATCTCGATCACCGAGATCATGCGCAAGCTGAAGGTCTCGCGCGAGACCATCCGCCGCGACCTGATGGTGCTCAAGGACGAGAAGCGCCTGCGCAAAACCCATGGCGGGGCGCTGTCGCTGGAGCAGAGCGAGCCGGAGATGAAGGTGCGCGAGGTCACCAATGCCGACGGCAAGCGCGCCATCGGGCGCCTCGCCGCCAGCCTGGTGCCCGACGGCGCCTCGGTGATCCTTGCCAGCGGCACCACCGTCCAGGCGGTGGCCGACGCCCTGATGGCGCGGCGCGACCTGACCGTCTTTACCAACAACGTCATCAGCTGCGGCAAGCTGATGGGCCATAACGGCAACCGCGTCTATATGCTGGGCGGCGAGGTGCAGGCGCTGAACGGCGCCACCTTGGGCCGCGACGCCACCGCCATGCTCGCCAACTATTTCGCCGATTTCGCCTTCATCGGCGCCGGGGCGGTGTCGCCCGCCGGCTGGCTGATGGACTACACGCGGGAAGAGGCGGAGCTGCACAGCGCCATGCTGCAGGCGGCGCGCACCGCCGCCGTCGTCGCCGATCGCGGCAAGTTCGGCCGCTTCGCCCCTGTGCGCCTCAACAGCTTCGACCGCGTCACCCACCTGATCACCGACGCGGCGCCGGAGCCGGAGATCCGCGCCGCACTCGCCGCCCTGCCGCTCGACGTGCTCATCGCCGGCCAGGACGAGGCCTGAGCCGCCGCTTCATCGACAGACACCAACCAGTCAGTATTCGGAGTTGCCATGAAATACGCAGAACAGCGCCGCGAGATCGTCAAGGCCTGCCAGGACATGAACCGGCGCGGCATCAACCAGGGGACCTCGGGCAATATCAGCGTCCGGGTGAAGGAGGGCTTCCTGCTCACCCCCTCCGGCATGGCCTATGACGAGATGAAGGCGGCCGACATCGTGCTGATGAAGAAGGATGCCAGCCATGTCGGCAGCCGCAAGCCGTCGAGCGAGTGGCGCTTCCATCACGCGCTGATGGGCAAGCGGCCGGAGATCGGTGCCGTGGTGCACACCCATTCGATGTTCGCCACCACGCTCTCCTGCCTCGGCATGGAAATCCCGGCGGTGCACTACATGATCGCCGCGGCCGGCGGCAACACCATCCGCTGCGCGCCCTATGCCACCTATGGCACGCCGGAAACCGCGGCCAACGCGGTGAAGGCGCTGGAAGGGCGCAACGCCTGCCTGCTCGCCAATCACGGCATGATCGTGGTCGGGCCGAACCTGAAGAAGGCGATGTGGCTGGCGGTCGAGGTGGAGACGCTGGCGGCGCAGTACTGGCGCGCGCTGCAGATCGGCAAGCCGAACATCCTGTCCAAGGCGGAGATCGGCCGCGTCATCGACAAGTTCAAGTCCTACGGCCAGGCGAAGGCGCCGGCGCCGGCCTGCTGCTGACCCGGGCGCATCGGCGATCCGGCGCACGCATATGATCATCGGCATCGATGTCGGGACCCAGAGCCTGAAAGTCGCGGTGCTCGACGAGAGCTTGCGCGTGCGCGGGCAGGGGGCGGGCGCCTACCGGCCCAGCTATCCGCGGCCCGGCTGGGTCGAGCAGGCGCCGGATCTGTGGCTGGCGGCGCTCGGTCCGGCCATCGCCGCCGCCTTGCGCGAAGCGGGCGCCGCGCCCGCCGACGTCGCCGGCATCGGCGTCTGCGGCCAGCTCGACGGCTGCATCGCGGTCGATGCGCAAGGCGCGGCGCTGGCGCCCTGCATCATCTGGATGGACCGCCGTGCCGCGGCGGAGATCGCCGACGTGCCGGCCGCGCGGGTGCGCGAGCTTTGCGGCCAGGTGCTCGATCCCAGCCACCTGGCGGCCAAGGCGCGCTGGCTGAAGCGGCACCTGCCGCCGGAGACGCGCGCCGCCATCGCCCGCTTCCATCAGCCGGTGTCCTATGTGGTCGCGCGGCTGACCGGAATCGCGGTCATCGACCACGCGCTGGCCTCCACCAGCATGGCCTATGCGCTGGACCGGCGCGGCTATGATTCCACGCTGCTGCAAGCCTTCGACCTCGAGGCCCGCGAGCTGCCGGAACCCGCGCCGGCGGAAAGCCGCGCCGGCGGCTTGAGCCGGGAAGGCGCCGCGCTCACCGGATTGCCGGAAGGCGTTCCCGTCGCGGTCGGCACCGGCGACGATTTCGCGACACCCCTCGGCGGCGGGCTCTGCGCGCCGGGCCAGGTCGCCGTGGTGCTCGGCACCGGCGAGGTGGTGGGCGCGCTGCATCCCGCGGCGCTGCGCGACGGCGGCGGCATGCTGGAGACGCACGCCTATCCGGGCGGTGCCTATTTCATCGAGAATCCCGGCTGGCTCTCCGGCGGCGCGATCGCCTGGATCGGCGACGTGCTCGGCGGCCTGGATTTCGCCGCCCTCGAATCGCTGGTCGGCACCGCGCCGGCCGGGTGCGACGGGCTCAGCTTCATCCCCGCCCTGACCGGCGCGATGGCGCCGCGCTGGCTGCCGGAGGCGCGCGGCTGCTTCTACGGCCTCACCCCCGCGCATGGCCGCGCCCACCTGGCGCGCGCCGTGCTCGAAGGTTGCGCCTTCGCCATGCGCGACGTGGTCGACCGCCTGGCCGAGATGCAAGTGGCGACCGACTCGCTGCTGCTGCTCGGCGGCGGCGCGCGCAGCCGGCACTGGGCGCAGATGCGCGCCGATTTGACCGGTCGCCCGGTCACCATTCCGGCTTGCGTCGACAGTGCGCCGATCGGCGCCGCGATGCTGGGCCATGTCGCCGCCGGCCGCGCGCGCGACCTCGCCGCCGTGGCCGCGGCGCTGCCGCGCGACCATCGCGCCATCGAGCCGGTCCGCGCCAACGCTCCGGCCTATGACGACGCCCATGCGCGCTATACCCGCTTGTTTCAGTCGCTGGAGCCGCTGCAGGCGGCGCCGGCAGGGCTGCGGAGCGCCGATCGATGAGGAGTGCAAGGTAATGGGACAACAACTGATCGATCGGCTGGTCGCCGGCACCTGTCCAGATCCGGATGGCGGCGCGCCGCTCCGCGTGGCCACTCGGGCGGTGGCGGTCGCGCGCTCGCTCGACGGCGCGGAAGCCGACCTGGTGCGGCCGCTCGGACTCGGCCGCTGCCTCGCCATCGTCAGCGATCCGCAGACCCATGAAGTGCTCGGGGCGCGGGTGACCCGTGCCCTGCAAGGCGTGGCGAAGATCGTCAGCGTCAACCTGCCGGCGCATCCCCATGCCGACGATCGCACGGTCGAGCAGCTGCGCCAGACGACGGCCGCGGCCGACGCGCTGGTGGCAATCGGCTCCGGCACCATCAACGATCTCTGCAAGTATGCCAGCGCCCTCGACGGCAAGCCCTATGTCGTCTTCGGCACCGCGCCGTCGATGAACGGCTACACCTCGCTCAACGCCGCCATCACCGTCGGCGGGCTGAAGAAATCGCTCGCCGCCCAGGCGCCGACCGGCGCCTTCTTCGATGTGTCGGTGCTGTCCGCGGCGCCGAAGCGCATGATCCGCTCGGGCCTCGGCGATTCGCTGTGCCGGCCGACGGCGCAGGCCGATTGGCTGCTGGCGCATCTGCTGTTCGACCTGCCCTACCGCACTATGCCCTTCGTGCTGCTGGAGGAGGACGAGGCGGCGCTGTTCGCCGGCGCCGCCGATCTGTTGGCCGGCGACGCGGCGGCGATGGAGCACCTCATCCACACCCTGCTGCTCTCCGGCTTCGGCACCGCGATCTGCGGCAACTCCCTGCCGGCGAGCCAGGGCGAGCATCTCATCAGCCACTACGCGGACATGCTGCCCGTCAACGGCCATCCGTTCTCGTTCCATGGCGAGCAGATCGGCGTCACCACCCTCACCATGGCGCGGCTGCAGGAGCAGATGCTGGCGGGCCCGCCGCCGATGCTCAGCCCCGATTGCAGCAGCGAAGACGAGTTCGTTGCCCAGTTCGGCGCCGCCCTCGGCCCGTCCTGCTGGAAGGAGTTCGCCCAGAAGCGCCTGACCGAAGACAAGGCGGACAGGCTCAACGTCAGGCTCGCCGATGGCTGGGAAGGAATCCGCGCGCGCATCGCGGCGGTCACGCTGCCCACCACGACGCTGGCGCGGGTGCTGGAGCGTGCCGGAGCGCCGCGGCGGCCGGAGGATCTCGGCTGGTCGCGCCCCTTCTACGGCAACGCGGTACGCCAGGCGCGCAAGATCCGCAATCGCTATACCTTCCTCGATCTCGCCGCCGATGCGCGCATGCTCGAGCCGCATCTGGCCGTCATCGCCTAGGAAATCCGCCGGTCAACGCCCGCGACCACCCGCAATGCGCCGCGGCGGCGGCGGTCGATGACGGCGCGCGCTCCCGCTTGGCGCCCGCTTGGCGTCTGGCGCGGCGTCCCGCCCTGTTGCGGTGCAATATGTCGTTCCTTTTTCGCATTGACTTGAATGAGCGTGCGACAAAATCATTGCCTTGGTAGACCGGAACGTATCTCATTGCCTTGTGAAAAAATGCCGTGGTGCGGAACGGATGGCGGACCCCCTGGAGATCCTGATCGCCGACGACCATGCGCTGTTCCGCAAGGGCTTCGCGATGCTCCTGCAGGACAGCCTGCCGGGAACCAGCGTCATCGAGGCGACCGGCTTTGACACCGCCCTCGACATCCTCGCCGGCAATCCCGGGATCAGCGCCGCCTTTTTCGATCTGATGATGCCGGGCATGGCGGGGATCGAGAGCATCCACGCGGTGCGCGAGGCCTATCCCGACCTGCGCATCGCGGTCGTCACCGGTCTTGAGAACCGCTCGCTCGCGCTGCAGGTCATCGATGCCGGCGCCAACGGCTACATCCTCAAATCGGCGAGCGAGGAGGAAATGGTCCGCGCGGTCAACCGGCTGCTGACCGGCGAGACCTATCTGCCGAGCGTGCTGCCGAACGTGCCCGACGGACGATCGGCCTGGACCTTGCCGCATATCGGGCTGAAGGCGGAGCGCGTCGCCGATCTGCCGCTGACCCAGCGCCAGCGCGACGTGATGACCGAACTGGCCGGCGGCCTGTCGAACAAGGAGATCGCCCGCCGGCTCGGCCTGGCGGAGGGCACGGTGAAGGTCCATCTCGCCGCCATTTTCCGCGTGCTGTCGGCGCGCAACCGCACCGAGGCGGTGCTGAAGGCTTCCAAGCTGGTGAGCAGCGAGCCGTAGCGGCGAACGCGCCGCGGCTATTCCCCGCGCGGCTCCTCCCCGCGCGGCTCCTCCTCCGGCGCCGCCGGCAGATCGACCCAGAACATGCTGCCCTTGCCCGGCGCCGAGCGCAGCTCGACCTGGCTGTGCAGCAGCCGCGCCAGCCTCTGCGCGATGGCAAGGCCCAGACCGAGCCCCCCGGCCGCGCGCCCGTCCTCGAGCTGGAAAAAGGGCTCGAAGATCTGCGCCGCCCGATCGGCCGGCACGCCGAAGCCGTTATCGGCCACCACCACGCGCAGCCGCGCGCCCCGGCGCCGCACGCCGAGCAGCACCGTGCCCGACGCGCCGTCCGCGCGCCGGGCGAAGCGCAAGGCGTTGCCGAGCAATTGGCGCAGCAGGCGCTGCAGCAGGACGGGATCGGCGCGCAGCCGGGCGCTGCATTGCACGTAGCGGAAATCGATCCCGCGCTTCGCCGCGTCGCGCGCGACCTCGGCGGCGATCGGCGCCATCATCTCCGCCGCCGGCATCACCACCGGATTGGATGGCACCTGGCCTTCGTCCAGCCGTGCCAAGTCGACGATGTTGTCGAACGTCTCCTGCAGCGCGCGCACCATCGCCCCGGCATTCGCCACCAATTCGCGGGTTTCGGGTTCCTTGACCCGTCGCTCCAACGCGCCGGTGAGCAGGCCGAGGGCGTGCAGCGGCTGGCGCAGATCGTGGCTGACCCGGGCCAGGAACTGCGACGGCCGCTCGTGCAAAGCGCCATTGCCGGCGTCGCCGCGATCGGTGCCGGCGCGCGGCGCGGGCGATGCCAGGGACGCCGGCGCGGCAGCGGGCTGGTCATCGCGGTCGCGCTCCGGCTCGCCGCGCGGCCGCGCCGCCGTGGGCGCGTGCGTTGCGGCTGCGGGCGCCGCGGCGGGCATGACCTCCGCAAAGACGCTGACGATTCCGATGATCGCCCCGGCCGCGTCGCGCTGCGGCGCCGAGCTCACCTGCAGATCGAGCTCCTCGCCATCGCGGCCCCGGAACCGGCCACGCCGGTGGAACAGCTCGTTGCCGGCCACCACGCGCCGGCGCACGGCCGCTTCGGCGGCGCCGGAATCCGGCGGCAGGTAAGGCGGCGGCCCGCCCGCGACCTCGGCGCGGGTCCAGCCGAACAGCCGCTCCGCGGCCCGGTTCCAGCCGGCGACGTTGCCGTCGCGGGTCAGCGTGACCATGGCGGCCGGCGCAGCGTCGAGGAGGTTGCGCAGGGTCTTGAGCTCGGTGGAATCGCCCGACCCGGCGCCGCGGCGCGGCAACAGCCGGGCGGCGATCGATCTCCACACTTGCCTATAGGGCATCGGCACGCGCGCCCCCGTCCCAGACCGAGGTGTAGCGTTATTTTCCTAGGCAGATTTTTTTGAACCGCCTAGCCCGCTTCCGCCGGCACCCGGTCAAAATAGATGCCGGCGAGGGTCATGTTAACCCGTTCCCCGTCATCGGAAAGAGGCAGGACCAGCTTGTGCTGGTAGGTGAGCACGCCTTCGCTGCTGATGAACTCGGCCTCGTAATAGGCCGGCTGCTTGCTCTCGACCACCGAGAAATATTGCGGCAGGACCACCTTCCGCTCGAGGTCCGAGGTCATCGCCTCGATCCCCCGCCCGGTGCGGGAAGAGCCGTAAAACTGCACCACATTCACGCCTTCCAGGCGGATCCGGTAGTCCTTGAGATCGCCCGGGAAATCGACCAGCACCAGGTTGCCGAGCCAGGGCCGCATCTCCAGCGGATCGAGATCGCGCCGCGCGGGCATGGTGCGCCCGCGCAGCTTGCTGCTCCAGTACTGGAACAAGCTCCGCAGCCGGTTGTCGCGGATATCCGTCAGGGTCACGAGGCTCATCACGCGCCGTGCAAGTGGGCCATTGAATTCCAATGGCATGAAGCCATTACCAAACCGTTTATGCGACTGAACAGCATTTCCTGCACGGAAAAAATGCGCATCGCCGCGCCGGATAGGTCCGGCACGGCGGATTACGTTCCTCGATGACGCCGCGCAGGGCGCAGGCGACCGCATATCCCGACCTGCTCTAGGGTCCGATCGCTGCGCTCTCCGCCACGCTGGCGAAGCGGTCGGCAAGCTCCGCCAGGGCGACGCGCTGCACTACGTCGGCCGCGATTGCCGCGCCGTCCCCGCTGGCGGGCAGCGCGCGCGTGGCGGTGCAATCCGCGGCGATGGTTGCGGCATGGCCGAGGTCCAAGGCGGCGCGCGCGGTGGCGCTGACGCACATATGCGTCATGAAGCCGACCAGGATGAGGTTGCGCCGACCGATCGCCTGCAGCCGTTCGTGCAGGTCGGTGCCGGCGAAGGCGTTGGGCAACCGCTTCACGATCACCGGCTCGGCGTCAAAGGGCGCCGCCTGCGGCAGGAAGGCACCCCCGTCGCCGTCGAACAGGCTGCCGGCCTGGCCCTGCTGGCGCACATGCAGGATCGGCGTGCCGGCGGCGCGCACCCGCGCCAGCAACGCGGCGATTCGGTCCAGTGCGCGGTCGATCCCGGCGAGCGGCACCAATCCGGTTCGGTATTCCACCTGGGCATCGATGATCACCAGCGTCGCATCCGAGAGACGCGCCAGCGGCAGGCTGACGCCTCGGAGTTGAAGCAGGGTCGGCGGGCTTGGCAGGTTCATGACGATCTCCTCCACTTGACGGCGCAAGGCAACTGCGGGCGAAGATAGACGCGGAGGTTGCCGACTCCCAACCGGGAACAGTTCGGCATCACCCTGCATTTTTGCAGCATTCGGCGAGGGCGACATGGAACACTTCGATGGTCGAGAGAACTGGGAAGGCTGGCAGACGCTGCTTGCCGCGTTGGAATCCGGCACGCTCAGCGGTGCGGCGGCACGGCTTCGCGTCGATGCCACCACCATCGGGCGGCGGCTCGCCCGGCTGGAGTCGCGCCTCGGCCGCCGCCTGCTGACCCGCCGCTCCGGGCGGCTGGAACCGACCGTCGCGTGCCGTGCGCTGCTGCCGTCACTGGCCGAGGCGGCGCGCAGGCTCGCCGAGGCGCGCGACCTGGTCGCCGGCGGTGTTGCCAAGGCGCCGCGGCGGCCGGTGCGGATCACCAGTCTCGCCTTCCTCTGCGATCATCTGCTGGCGCCGCAGATCCGCATCCTGGCTGGGCCGCATCTCGCCATCGACCTGCTGTCGGAGGACAAGAACGTGAATGTGGCGCGGCGCGAGGCCGATCTCGCCTTGCGTCTCGGCCCGCCGCAGGGCTCGCGCAAAGGCGCGCGACAGATCGGCTGGGTCCGCTATGCCGTCTACGCGGCGAACGACGTCGATCCCGCCAGGCTGCCCTGGGCCGCGCTGGACGCCGCAATGGCGCCTCTGCCGGAGGTGCGTTTCGTCGAGGCGGCGGCGAAGTCCGGCGGCATCCAGTTCCGTGCCGGCAAGCTGCAGACTCTCGCCGCCATCGCCGCCGGCGGCGCGGCGCGCGTGGTGCTGCCGCACCTGATCGGCGATCGCCACCCGCGGCTGCAGCGTTGCGGCCCGGCCGCGGTGCTGAAGCGGCCGCTCTGGCTGATCGGCGAAGCGGAACGCCTGCGCGCGCCGCAGGTCGCCGCGGTCGCCGGGCGGATCGAGCAGCTGGCGAAGGCGGCGCTACGAGGCTGAGCCGGTCTTCTCCAGCATGCGGCGCAGGTCCTTGAGCAGCTTCATGCGCGCCTTGTCGTCGCCGAGATCGTCGAGCTGCCGGCGCAGATCGAGCGATACCGCGGACAGCTCGTTGTGCCAGTCCCAGCCGCGCCGGACCTCTTCCGCCCGGGTCGGTTCGAGCCGGCGGCCGTCCTCGAGCGCCAGCGCGCCATCCTGGCGGTCGAGCTGGAAGCGCTGATCGAGCTCGGGCAGGATCACGCGCTCCGCGTCGAGCCCGAGGGTCAGCACGCTGTCGCGCATTCCCGCCAGCGCCCCGATCTCGCCATGGACCAGGAACAGGCCGCGCGCGATCGGCAGCCGCGCCTTGACCCAGTTGCGCAAATCGCCGCGATCGGCATGGCCGGAATAGATCTCCAGTTTGCGGATCCGCGCCTTGACCTCGATCTCCTCGCCCATCAGCTTGACCCGCGGCGCGCCGTCCTGGAGCAGCCGGCCGAGCGTTCCCGGCGCCTGATAGCCGATCAGCAGCACCGTGGTCTGCGGCCGCCAGATGTTGTGGCGCAGATGGTGGCGGATGCGTCCCGCGTCGCACATGCCGCTGGAGGCGATGATGATGGCGCCGCCGGCGATGCGATTCAGCGCCTGGCTCTGCTCCACCGATTCGACGAAATGCACGTTGGGCGCGCGGAACGGGCTCATGCCGCCATTGTCGACATCGTCCATCAGGTGCAGATGGCGCTCGAACACTTCCGTGGCGCCGATTGCCAGCGGCGAATCGAGATAGACCGGCGCCCTCGGCAGGCGCTTGCGCGCCATCAGATAGACGAGGTCGCCGAGCAGCTCCTGGCTGCGCTCGATGGCGAAGGCGGGGATCAGCAGATTGCCGCCCGCGTCGAGCGCCGTCTTCACCTCCTTCTCCAGGATGGCGCGGCGCTTGTCGTCGTCGAGATCCTCGCGCTCGCGGTCGCCATAGGTGGATTCGCACAGCACGTAGTCCATCCCCTGCGGTCCGGTGGAGGGCGTCTGCAAGGCGCCTTGGCGCGGGCCGAGATCGCCCGAGAACAGGATGCCGAGCCGCGGCAGCTTGTCGTTGCCGGTTTCGACCTCCAGTTCGATCGAGGCGGAGCCCAGGATGTGCCCGGCGTTCCACCAGCGCCCGCGGATGCCGTGCGCGACCTCCTGCCAGGTGTCGTAGGCGACCGGCTTGATATGCTTCAGGGTGCGCCGGGCGTCGTCGCCGTCATAGACCGGCACCACCGGCGGCAGGCCGCGCCGGCGGTTCTGCCGGTTCAGCTGCTCCACCTCGCCCTCCTGGATGCCGGCGGAATCGGGCAGCATCCATTCCAGCAGGTCGCGGGTGCCCTCGGTGGCGAAGATCGGCCCGCGGAAGCCGGACTTCACCAGCTTGGGCAGCATGCCGGAATGGTCGGTATGGGCATGCGTCTGCACCACGGCGTCAAGATGCGCCGGATCCGAAGGCAGCTCCTGGTAGTTCAGCTCCTTGAGGATCTTCGGCCCCTGGAACATGCCGCAATCGACGGCGATGCGTGCGCGCGGCGTCTGCAGCACGTAGTGCGAGCCGGTGACGGTTCCAGCGGCGCCGTGAAAAGTGAGCGTGACGGCCATGCATAAATCTCCGGTAGGCCAGGCTTCCGATCGGGACGCAGCGACTTTAGGATCACTTGCGAATCAGGGATAGGACAAAGCGAATGCCTTTCGAGCCGCCGGAAACCACCGCGACGCTGGCGCTGTTCCTCGATGTCGACGGCACGCTGGTGCCGATTGCGGCCAATCCGGCCGCCGTGGTGGCGGACCCGGCGCTGCCGGCGCTGCTGGGCGGCGCGGCGAAGCGCCTCGGCGGCGCGCTGGCGCTGGTTTCCGGCCGCGAGATCGCCTCGATCGACCAGCTCACCGGCGGCGCGGTCGGCTATCTGGCGGGCAGCCACGGGGCGGAGTTCCGCCTGGGCGCGGGCCAGCCGGTGCTGCGGCCGGGGCCGGCCCCCGACCTCGCCGGGCTGGTCGCGGAAATCACCCGCTGGACCGAGCGCTGGCCGGCCATCCTCATCGAGCCGAAGCGCGCCGGCATCGCCGTGCATTACCGCCTGGCGCCGCACCTGGCGGACGAGCTGCGCGCCATGCTGCGCGCGCTGCTGGAATCCGGCGGGCGGTCGGACCTCGCGCTGCTGCAGGGCGACCATGTGCTGGAGATCCGCTCGCCCGCGCACAACAAGGGCGAGGCGTTGCGCCGCCTGATGGCCGAGGCGCCGTTTCGCGGGCGCCGGCCGATCTTCATCGGCGATGACGTCACCGACGAGGACGGTTTCGCCGTGGCGATCGAGCTCGGCGGCACCGCCATCATCGTCGGCGAACGGCGTCCGACGCTGGCCACGCGCAAGCTCAGCGGGCCTGATGACGTGTTGCGCCTGCTGGCGCGGCTGGCGGGCTAGAATGTTTCCGGCGGCTCAGTCTGACCGCAGCGCCAGTGATCGGCTCGGGGTGATGCCGGCACGGCTGTCGGCGTTGCGCAGGCGCGTGGTGAAGCTGGTCCACCAGGTGCGTACGTCGCTGCGGCCGACCACGGCCATCGCCGCCTGCCAGCGCTCCTTGCGCTCGGCGAGCGGCATGGTCAGGGCGCGGTGCATTGCCTCTGCGCATTGGTCCACATCGAACGGATTGACGATCAGCGCGCTGGATAGCTGTGCCGCCGCGCCGGCGAAGCGCGAGAGAATGAGCACGCCGGGATCTTCCGGATCCTGCGCCGCGACATACTCCTTGGCCACCAGATTCATGCCGTCGCGCAGCGGCGTCACCACGCCGACCTGGGCGATGCGACAGAACCCGGCGAGCGACTTGCGCGGATAGGTGCGGGCCAGATAGCGAATCGGTGCCCAATGCAGCTCGGAGAAGGCGCTGTTGACCCGGCCGCTCAGGCGGTCGATCTCGCGCCGCAGGTCACGATAGGAAGCGACCTCCGACCGGCTGGGCGAGGCGATCTGCACCAGATCGACACGGCCACGATGCTCCGGGTGGCTGCGCAGCAATTCCTCGCAGGCCTCGAACCGGTTGGGAATGCCCTTGCTGTAGTCGAGCCGGTCGATGGCGATCATCAGCTTGCGCGTGCCCAACCCCTCCTTCAGCTGCACGCAATCGGGCTGGGTAACGGCTTTCTCGGCCAAGGCGGCGAAGCCCTGGGCGTCGATGCCGATGGGAAAGGCCCCGGCCTCCAGCTCCCGGTCGAAGCAGGCGACGGTGCCGTCCGCGTGCACCGTTCCGCTCGCCTCCTGGCGCACGAAGTCATAGAAGTTCTGCAGGTCGCGCTCGGTCTGGAAGCCGATCAGGTCCGCGGCGATCAGCCCGCGCATCAGCGTGCCGAGGCCGGGCAGCACCGCCAGCGTGTCGACGCCGGGCAGCGGGATGTGCAGGAAAAAGCCGATCCGGTTGGTGACGCCCAGCTTGCGCAATTCGCCGGCCAGCGGCAGCAGCTGGTAATCGTGGATCCACACCACGTCGTCCGGCCGCAGCAGCGGCGCCAGCGCCGCGGCGAAGCGCGCATTGACCGCCAGATAGGTCTTGAAGTCGGCGCGCTGGAACTTCACCAGGCCGAGGCGATAGTGGAACAGCGGCCACAGCGTCGAGTTGGCATAGCCGTTGTAGAAGCCCTCGAACTCCGCCTCGGTCAGGTCGATCACCGCGTAGTCGATCCTGCCCTTGGTGACCGTCGCGGCGTGCCCGTCGGGGCTCTCTGCGGTCTCCCCGCTCCAGCCGAACCACAGGCCGCCATGGCGGTCGAGCGCCTCGCGGATCGCCACGGCGAGGCCGCCGGCGCGCGCCGCGCGCTCGCTCGGCAGGCTGACGCGGTTGGAGACGACGACCAGCCGGCTCATGAGGCCTCCTCCCAGGACAGGCTCAGCTTCATCGCCGAGTTGATCAGACCGACCAGGGAATAGGTCTGCGGATAGTTGCCCCACAATTCGCCGGTCGCCGGCGCGATGTCCTCGGAGAGCAGGCCGTGCTTGTTGCGCCGTTCCAGCATCAGCTCGAACAGCGCGCGCGCCTCGTCGCGCTGGCCGATCGCCGCGAGGGCGTCGATGTACCAGAAGGTGCAGATGGTGAAGGCCGTCTCCGGTCGGCCGAAATCGTCCGGCTCGACGTAGCGATAGACGAAGTCGCCCTGTTTCAGCTCGGCGCCGATCGCCTCCACCGTGCCGCGGAAGCGCGGATCGTCGGCCTCGAGGAAGCCGAGCGGCTGCACCAGCAGCAGGCTGGCGTCGAGCGAAGCGCCGTCGAAGCGCGAAACCAGGGAATTGCGCTGGGTGTTCCAGGCGCGCTCCAGGATGGTGCCGCGCAGGCGATCGGCGGAGTTGCGCCAGCGCTCCACCCGGTCGGTACGGCCGAGGACGGCGGCGATCTTGGCCAGGCGGTCGCACGCCGCCCAGCTCATCACCGCGGAAAAGGTGTGCACGGCGGCGGAATTGCGCAGCTCCCACGGTCCCGCATCGGGCTGGTCGAACACCGCCTCGGCGCGCCGGCCGATCGCCTCCAGTTGCTCGAACAAGGCGTGATTGGCCGATTGGCGGATCAGGCGCTGGTCGAAGAAGACGTGGGTGCAGGCCAGCACCAGGCCACCATAGACGTCGTTCTGCACCTGGACATAGGCCTGGTTGCCGACCCTGACCGGCCCCATGCCGCGATAGCCGGCGAGGTCGGCGGCGATGGTTTCCTCCAGATGCGACTCGCGCGCCACGCCATAGACCGGCTGGATGCCGTCGTCGCGCGTATCGTCGACGATGTCGGTGATGAAGCGGACGTAGTCCTCCATCGTGCGGGTGACGCCGAGCTGGTTCAGCACGCGGATGACGAAGAAGGCATCGCGGATCCAGCAGAAGCGGTAATCCCAGTTGCGCTGCGTGTGCGGCGCTTCGGGAATGGAGGTGGTGAGGGCGGCGACGATGGCGCCGGTCTCCTCGAAATTGCACAGCTTCAGCGTGATGGCGGCGCGGATCACCGCCTCCTGCCACTCGAAGGGAATTGAAAGGCCGCGCACCCAGGTCTGCCAGTGGTCGAGCGTCGCCTCCAGGTGGTTGCGGCCGAAATCGGCGATGTCCTGCGGCACCGTCTCGTCCGAGCCCAGCACGAACCACAGATCCTCGCCGAGGCGGAAGCTGCGCGCCTCGAGCAGGTACGAGATCGGCGCGTTGGTGGTGAGACGCAGCGCCTGGTCCGGCCCGACGAAGCGCATATGGTTGCTGCCGCGCGTGATCTGCGGCGCGATGGCGCCATAGGCCATGCGCGGCTTGATCCTGACGGTGACGATGGGCCGCCCGGAGATCGCCCGCACCCGGCGGATGATGGTGGGAGGACGGTAGACGCGGCCGAACCGCTGGAAGCGCGGGCAGAAATCGGTGATCTCGACGGCGTTGCCGGTCTGGTCGCTGAGCACGGTCTCCAGGATCGCCGAATTGTCGAGATAGCGTTGCGCGCTGTTGCAGCGGTCCTTGAGCTCGATGGCGAAGGCGCCTTCGCCGCCATCCGCGGCAGCGCCGTTATCGAGCAGGGCGCAAAAGACCGGATCCTGGTCGAGGCGCGGGAAGCAGGACCACACGATCGCGCCATCGGCATCCACCAGCGCCGCGATCGCGCAATTGCCGATGACGCCGAGCTCGAGATTTCGATCAGCCATTTCGCCCCGTTTTCGTTATTTCGGCCGCGACGATGCACTCGAATCGCGACGCGCGAGTCGAGCCTAGGGTCTCCGCCCGGGCAGTTCAACCCAAAGCAACCCCCCAAAAGGAACAAACACCGCGCGCGCAAAAAGGTTGCACCGACGTGTGCGGAAGACTGCGATCAGCCGGTTGCCGCAGAATGTGGAGTATCAGCCACAGAGCAGAACGGCGGCGCCGGTTACCTTGCCGTCGCGCAATCTGGCGAGGGCCCGATTCGCCTCGGACAGCGGGTAACGTTCGATGCGGGTGTCGATTTTGAGCGTGGCGGCCAGCGCCAGGAACTCCTCGCCGTCGCGCCGCGTCAGATTGGCGACCGAGCGCAGCACGCGCTCCTGCCACAGCAGGCGATAGGGAAAGCCGGGGATATCGCTCATATGGATGCCGGCGCAGACCACGCTGCCGCCCGGCCGCACCGCCTGGAGCGCCAGCGGCACCAGCGCGCCGACCGGGGCGAAGATGATCGCCGCGTCGAGCGGCTCCGGCGGCGGCTCTTCCGAGGCGCCCGCCCACACCGCGCCGAGCGACCGCGCCAGATGCTGCGCATCATCGTCGCCGGCACGGGTGAAGGCGAAGACCTTGCGGCCCTGCTGCGTCGCGACCTGGGCCAGGATATGTGCGGCCGCACCGAAGCCGTAGAGGCCGAGCCTCTCCGCCAGTCCGGCCAGGCGATAGGCGCGGTAGCCGATCAACCCGGCGCACATCAGCGGCGCGGCGGCGGCGGCGTCGAGCTTCGGGTCGATGGCGAAGCAGAAGGCCGCATCGGCGATCATCCGCTCGGCATAGCCGCCGTGCCGGTGATAGCCGGTGAAGCGCGCGTTGGGGCAGAGGTTCTCCGCGCCGCGCCGGCAGAAGTCGCATTGCCCGCAGGTTGACCCGAGCCACGGCACGCCGACCCGGTCGCCGATCTGGAGTTGCGTGACGCCGCTGCCGCGTTCAACGACATGGCCGATGGCTTCGTGCCCCGGCACGATCGGCAACGTCGGATCGGGCAGCTCGCCATCGACCACATGCAGATCGGTGCGGCACACACCGCAGGCCTCGAGCGCGATCAGCACCTGCCCCGGCCCGGGCCGGCCAGGCTCGATCTCGCCGAGGCGCAACAGAGCGCCCGGTCGGTCCAGGATCATCGCGCGCATGGCGCAGTTTCGGCTAGCGCACGTTGTCGGGCAAGCCCGCCTTCTTGCGGGCGATGAAATCCTGCAGCGCTTCGTCGATGCCCGCGTCAAGCGGCGGCGCCTCGTATTGCGCCAGCAGCTTGCGGGCGCGGTCGGCGGCGCGCTGGTTGGCGTCGCGGGCGCCTTCGGCCTCCCATTGCTCGAAGCTGTTGTTGTCGGCGATATTCGAGGTGTAGAAGGCGGTCTTGAAATTGCGCTGCGTATGCGCGCAGCCGAGGTAGTGGCCGCCGGGCCCGACCTCGCGCACCGCTTCGAGCGCCAGCGCCTCGTCGGAAAGGTCCGGCCCCTCGGCGAAGATCTGCAGCGAAGCCAGCTGGTCGACGTCGAGCATGAACTTGGCATAGCCGGCGGAGAGCCCGGCTTCCAGCCAGCCCGCCGTGTGCATGACGAAATTGGTGCCGGCCATCAGCGTCGGGATCATCGTGCCCATCGACTCATAGGCCGCCTGCGCGTCGGCGATCTTGGAGCCGTTCAGCATGCCGCCGGTGCGCACGGGCAGCTTGTAGCGCCGCGCCAGTTGGCAGCAGGCATAGATCATCATCGCCGGTTCCGCCGTGCCCATCATCGGCGCGCCGGATTGCATGGAGACGGTGGTGACGAAGCTGCCATAGATCATCGGCGATCCCGGCCGTTCCAATTGCGCATAGGCGATGCCGGCCAAAGCCTCGGCGTTCAATTGCGCGATGGCGCCTGCCGTGGAGGCGGGGGCCATGGCGCCGGCCATGATGAAGGGCGTCACCAGCACCGCCTGGTTGGCGCGGGCATAGACGCGCAGCGCCGAGAGCATCGTCTCGTCCCAGACCAAGGGCGAGTTGCAGTTGACGATGGAGGCCATCACCGTGTTGCCGGCATCGATGAAATCCTTGCCGAACAGGATGCGCGCCATGGCGACGCAATCCTCCGCGCGTTCGGGCGCGGTGACGATGCCCATATAGGGTTTGTCGGAATACTTGATGTGGCTGTAGACGATGTCGAGATGCCGCTTCGGCACCGGCACGTCGACCGGCTCGCAGATCACGCCGCCCGAGTGGTGGATGTTGGGCGTCATGTAGGCCAGCTTCACGAAGTTCTGCAGGTCCTCGAGCGTGCCGTAGCGCCGCGTGTTGTCGAGGTCGCGCACGAAGGGCGAGCCATAGGTCGGCACGAAGATGGTGTTGCGCCCGCCGACGGGCACGCTGCGCTCCGGGTTGCGCGCGTGCTGGGTGAATTGCGCAGGCGCATGCGACAGCAGGTCCATCAGCAGGCCGCGGTCGATATGCACCCGCTCGCCGACGATCTTGGCGCGGGCCTTGCGCCACGCTTCCAGCGCCACCGGATCGCGGAACTCGACTCCGACCTCTTCCAGGATGGTCATCGAGGCCTGGTGGATGCGCTCCAGCCCCTCCTCGGTGAAGTATTCGTAGTCTGGGATGCGCCGGGAGACCGCACGCAACTGGGCCAGGGGCGTGCTGCCGCGCTCGTGATGGCGGCCCTGGGTGCCGCCGCGCCGCCTCGATAAAGCTTCCGCACCCATGCTTCGCTCCCGCAACCCCGATTTTCGCCCATGCTAATGCAGCCGCGGCGGCGCGGGTAAGTCCTGGAAACCTCCACGTTCGGGTGAATTGCCTGCAAGGCAGGGCTCTGCGACCACGATACTGATGTATCAGACATCAATAATGCTTGCGTAGACATGCATTTTGTGGATGATGGGCACCGGGGCCGCCGTTCAAATCGCGGCCAGCTGCGGAGCGCCATGATTTCATCCGGCCAGATTCGTGCCGCCCGGGCCCTGCTGGGGATCGACCAGCGGGCCCTGGCGGAGCTCTGCGGCCTCTCGGTCCCCACCATCCAGCGCATGGAAGCCAGCGAGGATATGATTCGCGGCAATGTCGATTCGCTGATGAAGCTGATTTCGGCCTTGAACGAGGCGGGGATCGAATTGATTGGCCCGGGCGTCGCCAGTTCCGGCGGCGGTCGCGGCGTACGGTTGAAGGGGTGACGGTCGTGGCGACGCTGCCGCTGATCCTCATCTGCGTGGCGGCTCTGCTGCTGATCGCTCTGGCGGCGGTGGCCCTGTCGCGATCGGAATCGGCGACGCCGCTCGTCTACGGCGCGGCCTTCCTTGCCTGCCTCACGGCATTGGCCACAGCCCTGCAACACCTGTTGGCCGGGGCGGCCGCCGCGGAGATCGTCCTGCCCCTCGGCCTGCCCTGGCTCGGCGCGCATGTCCGCATCGACGCGCTCTCCGCCCTGTTCCTGGTCGTGGTCAATCTCGGCGGTGCGCTCGCCAGCCTCTACGGCATCGGCTATGGCCGGCACGAGGAGGCGCCCGCGCGCGTGCTGCCGTTCTTCGCCGCCTTCCTCGCCGGCATGAACCTGGTGGTGCTGGCGGCGGACGCGTTCAGCTTCCTGCTCGCCTGGGAGCTGATGTCGCTGGTCTCCTGGGCGCTGGTCCTGGCGCATCATCGTGACCCTGAAAATACCCGCGCCGCCTACATCTACCTCGTGACGGCGAGCTTCGGCACCATGTGCCTGCTGCTGGCTTTCGGCCTGCTCGCGGGTCCTGCCGGCGGCTACGACTTCGAGGCGATCCGCGCGGCCGCCCTGTCGCCCGAACTCGGCGCCCTGGTCCTGGCGCTGGCCTTGCTCGGCGCGGGATCGAAGGCCGGCTTGGTGCCTTTCCATGTCTGGCTTCCGCTCGCCCATCCGGCGGCGCCCAGCCATGTCTCGGCGCTGATGAGCGGCGTGATGACCAAGGTCGCGATCTACGGCTTCATCCGCATCGTCTTCGATTTGCTGGGGCCGCCGGACTGGTGGTGGGCGATGATCCTGCTGGCTTTCGGCGGCATCTCCGCCCTGCTCGGCATCCTCTCGGCGCTGATGCAGCAGGATCTGAAACGGCTGCTGGCCTACAGCACGATCGAGAATATCGGCATCATCTTCATCGGCCTCGGCCTGGCGCTCGGTTTCGGCGCCAACGGGATGCCGGCCGCCGCCGCGCTGGCGCTGACCGCCGCCTTATTCCACGTCTTCAACCATGCGCTGTTTAAGGGTCTGCTGTTCCTCGGCGCCGGCGCGGTCTTGTCGGCCACGGGGCTGCGCGACCTGGAGCAGATGGGCGGATTGATCCACCGCATGAAGGTGACCGCCTTCGCCTTCCTCGCCGGCGCGGTGGCGATCTCGGCCCTGCCGCCGCTCAACGGCTTCGCCTCCGAATGGCTGATGTTCCAGGCGGTGCTGATCAGCCCCGATTTGCCGCAATGGGGCCTGAAGGTGATGGTGCCGACGGCCGGCGCGATGATGGCGCTCTCCGCCGCCCTGGTCGCCGCCTGTTTCGTCAAGGTCTTCGGCATCGCCTTCCTCGGCCGGCCGCGCTCCGCGATCGTCGCCGAAGCGAAGGAGGTCGACCGCTTCTCGCTGGCCGCCATGCTGGCGCTGGTCCTGCTCTGCCTGCTGGCCGGAATTTTCCCCGGCCTGGTCATCGACGCGATCCAGCCGGCGGCGCAGATGCTGCTGGGCGGCAGCCTGCCGAACCAGTCGGCGCAGCCCTGGCTTTCCATCGTCCCCGTGGCGGAATCGCGCAGCTCCTATAACGGCCTGCTGGTCTTCATCTTCATCGTGTTCTCCGCCGGGGTGACCACGCTCCTGATCCACCGCGTGGCGCAGCGCCGGCTGCGCCGCGGCCCGGCCTGGGATTGCGGCTTCCCCAATCCCGACCCGGTCACCCAATACACGGCAGACAGCTTCGCCCAACCCTTGCGCCGCGTCTTCGGCACGCTGGCCTTCCAGGCGCGCGAGCAGGTGGAGATGCCGGCGCCGGGCGATACCGGCCCCGCGCGCTTCCGGGTCGAGATGCGCGATTTGATCTGGGAGACCTGCTACGCGCCGATCGCCGGCATCGTCGATGTCGCCGCGACGCGGCTCAACCGCCTGCAATTCCTGACCATCCGCCGCTATCTGAGCCTGGTGTTCCTGGCGCTCGTCGGCCTCCTGCTGGTGCTGGTGATATGGCTGTGATCGGCGATCTTCTCGTGCAGTTCGCGCAGATGCTGGTGGTGCTGGGCCTGGCGCCGCTGCTGACCGGCTTCGTGCGCAAGGTGAAGGCGCGGCTGCTCCGGCGCCAGGGCCCGCCGCTGCTGCAGCCCTATCGCGACCTCATCCGCCTGCTGCGCAAGGAGGCGGTGGTGGCGGAGAATGCCTCCTGGCTGTTCCGCGCCGCGCCCTACATGATCTTTGCCGCCACCTGGGTCGCCGCGGCCCTGGTGCCGACCTTCGCCACCGGGCTGATGTTCAGCTGGTCGGCCGATCTCATCGTCATCGTCGCCCTGCTCGGCAGCGCCCGCTTCTTCCTGGCGCTGGCCGGCATGGATGTCGGCACCAGCTTCGGCGGCATCGGTGCCAGCCGCGAGGTGATGATCGCCTCGCTGGCCGAGCCGGCGATGATCATGGTGGTCTTCACCCTGGCGTTGATCGCCGGCTCGACCCAGCTCTCCACTGTCGCCACCCACATGATCCACGCCGAGGTCGGCTTGCGCGTCTCGCTCGGCCTCGGCCTCATCGCCCTCATCATGGTGGCGATCGCGGAGAATGCCCGCATCCCGGTCGACAACCCGGCGACGCATCTGGAGCTCACCATGGTGCATGAGGCGATGGTGCTGGAATATTCCGGCCGCCATCTGGCGGTGATCGAGGCCGCGGCGATGCTGAAGCTGCTGCTCTATGTCTCGCTCATCGCGGCCATGTTTCTGCCCTGGGGCATTGCTGCTTCCGGCGCCGGCCCGGCCGCCTATGCGCTCGGCGTGGCGACCTACGCGGCGAAGCTCGGAATCGGCGGCTTCCTGCTCGCGCTCTTCGAGATCTCGATCGCCAAGATGCGGGTGTTCCGCGTGCCCGGATTCCTGGGTGCTGCCCTGATGCTGGCGCTGCTCGCCACGCTGCTCATGTTCATGACGCGGAGCTTCGGATGACCTCCTTCGTCTACGACATCGCGCATCTCCTGGCCGGCGGCATGGTGTTGGTCAGCTTCATGCTGCTCTACCAGGACCGCATGCACGGGCTGCTCAATGTCTTCGCCTTCCATGCGGTGATCCTGGCGGCCTCGGTGGCTTGGGAGGCGCTGATCCAGCACGCGCCGCATCTCTTCATCACCGCCGCCATCGCCCTGGTGGTCAAGGCGATCGTCATTCCTTTGGCGCTGCACCGCATCGTGCGGCGGCTGGAGATTCACCGCACCGTCGAGGTCGTGGTC
>JAEUKU010000145.1 GCA_016794075.1 Rhodospirillaceae bacterium | reverse complement strand
CTTGGCGATGCCGGTCTGGATGCGCCCGGTGAGCACGCGGCCCAAATAGTTGTCGTATTCCAGCGTGGTGACCAGCATGGAGAACGGCGCGTCGTTCTGCACGCGCGGCGCGTGCACATGTTCGACGATCAGGTCGAACATTGGCGCCAGGTCCGTGCGCTCGTCCTTCTCCAGGTTCTGCACCGCCCAGCCCTGGCGCGAGGAGGCGAACAGGGTCGGGAAGTCGAGCTGGTCGTCATGCGCGCCGAGGATGGCGAACAGGTCGAAGACCGCGTCATGCGTCTCGTGCGGCTGCGCGTCGGGGCGGTCGCATTTGTTGATGACGACGATCGGCCGCAGGCCCAGCGCCAGCGCCTTGGTGGTGACGAACTTGGTCTGCGGCAGCGGGCCTTCGGCGGCGTCGACCAGCAGGATCACGCCGTCGACCATGTTCAGGATGCGCTCCACCTCGCCGCCGAAATCGGCGTGGCCGGGCGTGTCGACGATGTTGATGCGGGTGCCCTTCCAATCGACCGAGGTGCACTTGGCGAGGATGGTGATGCCGCGCTCGCGCTCCAGGTCATTCGAGTCCATGACCCGTTCAGCCACCTGCTGGTTGGCGCGGAAGGCGCCGCTCTGCTTCAGCAGCTGGTCGACCAGGGTGGTCTTGCCGTGGTCGACATGGGCGATGATGGCAACGTTGCGTAACTTCATGACGGTAGCTTTCGAACTTTCAAATGGATGTGACGGCGCAACGCTTCAGGCGCGCGCGGAATTCAAGCGGCGGAGATAAGTCGCCGGTCTAGCCGATCGTTGGCGGTGTGCCGGAGCTGTAGGGCCCGCAAGCGTGCATCGCTCAGCCCAATCTCTGCAACACGAGCTCGGCCAGCGGCGTCTCCGGCCGCGCGCCGACATGGGAAATGACTTCGCCCGCGGCCAGCGACGCGATGCGTCCGCAGGCGGCGAAATCGCGGCCGTGCGTGTAGCCGTACAGGAAACCCGCGGCATAGAGATCGCCGGCGCCGGTCAAATCGACGATCTCGTCGACCGGCCAGGCGGGAATCTCGTGTACCTCGTCGGCGGTGACGATGACCGAGCCCTTCTCGCTGCGGGTCAGCGCCGCGAGGTCGCAATGCTGCCGGGTCAGGCGCACCGCCTCGTCCCAATCCTCGGTCTGCCACAGCGCCAGAATCTCGCTGGTGTTGGCAAACAGGATGTCGACATGGTTCTTCACCAGGTCCTGGAACTCGGAGAGATAGCGCTGCACGCAGAAGGCGTCGGAGAGGGTGAGCGAGACCTCCTGCCCGGCGTCATGGGCGATGCGCGCGGCCTTCAGGAAGGCTTCCTTGGCCAGCGGCGGGTCCCACAGATAGCCTTCCATATAGGTGACCTTGGCCCGCTGGATCAGATGCGGGTCGACATCGGCCGGGGTGAGTTCCTGGCAGGCGCCCAAATAGGTGTTCATGGTGCGCTCGGCATCCGGCGTCACCAGGATCATCGAGCGCGCGGTCGGCGTGCCCGAATTGGCCGGGGCGATATCGAATTGAACGCCCACGGCGCGGATGTCGTGGCGGAAGATGCCGCCCAGCTGGTCGTTGCCGACCTTGCCGATGAAGGCGGCCTTGCCGCCCAGGCTGGCGACGCCCACCGTGGTGTTGGCGCCGGAGCCGCCGGAAATCTCCACCGCCGGTCCCATCGCGTCGTAGAGCGTGTTGGCGCGCGCGGTGTCGATCAGGGTCATGGCGCCCTTGTTCAGGTTCATCCGCGCGATGAAATCCTCGTCGCAATGGGCGATGACGTCGACAATCGCATTGCCGATACCGACGACGTCGAGAACCTTATCGGGCATGAAGACCTGCGGCCGTTCCGGAAAAAAGCGGCCGGAGTATAGTCAGGAAGGGTGACGGAACAACCCCTGCATGAGCATGCCCGACCCGCACGGGCGGGGGGCTGATTGCGGGGAAGGCCACCCATCCCCATCTGCCAAGCGCGGGGTAGGGCGATTGCCAACCCCGCCGATCTCGCCTAAGGTCGCGAGCAACTCGCCCCAACCCTTTGTTTGGAAAGACCTAATTCCGTGTTCAGCGCCTTCGCGAAGACCCTGGGGCAGATGAACGATCCGCGCATCCGCGGCGTGATCGGCAAGACCCTCGCCCTGGCGATCCTCGGCTACATTCTGTTCGTGGTCCTCATCTATCTGCTGATCGGCTGGCTGGCGGGATTGAGCGGCTGGCTCGAGGGGCTGGCCCAGTTCGGCGGCGCGCTCGGCGCCATGGTGGTGGCCTGGTTCATCTTTCCCGGCATCGCCGCCGCCATCGCCGGCATCTTCGCCGACGAGGTGATCGACGCGGTGGAGGCCAAGCACTATCCCAATCTGGGCCCGGCGCGGCGGCTTTCGGTCTGGTCGGTGGTGGTGGACGGACTGCAGCTGGCCGGCATCGCCCTCATCGCCAACCTCGTGGCGCTGCCCTTCCTCGTCGTCTTTCCGGTCTACGTGCTGATCACCTGGGGCGTGAATGGCTGGCTGCTGGGGCGCGAGTATTTCGAGATGGTGGCCTTCCGCCGCCTGGATCGCGACGCGGCGCGGGCGCTGCACCGCCAGCACAAGGGCACCTTCACCCTCGCCGGAATCCTGATCGCGATCTGCCTGACGATTCCCTTCGTCAACCTGATCGCCCCCGTGCTGGGCGCGGCTTTTATGGTGCATATAGCCCAGAATGTGGTAAATCAGCGCCAGACAGGTGCGCATGTGTCGAGTCTCGGCCGCTGAAGCATGGATTCGACCGACCGGCCTAAGGTCAGCCGCGATGAGGGGGCGGGTCGCTTGAGCGCTTACAGAAGGGGTTAAGATGTTCGGAAAAAAGAAGGACCAGGACGTGACACCAGCCGCCGACACGCCGGCCGCGCCCGCAGCCGACACCGCCGCCAAGACCTATCTTCGCCCCGACGCGCCCGCTGGCGCCACGCCCGGCGGCGGCCGCCCGGCGACGCCCGAGGTCACCCGCCGGCCGCCGGACCTCTCCGCCTTCACCCAGCGCCGCGATCAGCCGCCCGCGCCGGCGACGCGCCAGGGCGAAGCCGACCACAAGAAGCTCATCGTCGGCCGCGAGATCATCCTGAACGGCGAGATCCGCACCTGCGACAGCCTGGTGGTCGAAGGCCGGGTCGAAGCCGTGCTGAACGAGTGCCGCTCGATCGACATCGCCGCCTCGGGCCAGTTCAAGGGCTCGGCCGACATCGAATCCGCCGACATCAGCGGCCGCTTCGACGGCGACCTGACCGTGCATGGCCGCCTCACCGTGCGCGCGACGGGCAAGGTCTTCGGCAAGGTCAAATACGGCCAGCTCGAAGTCGAGCGCGGCGGGATCATCTCCGGCACGGTCGAAGCCCTGCCGGAAAGCGCCACCTCCAGCGAAGTCGCGGCCTGAGGCCGCGCGCGACCGATGGCCGGTGCCATTTCGGGCGCCGGTCCCGAGGGCGGTCGCGATGGATGAGGGGCGTGTGACGGCAGCGTCCAGCTGAGCCTTCGGGTCGCGACGCCGCCGGTTTCGGCAAGAGGGGGCCGAAATGGTGTCGAGCCGAAAGCCGGCTCAGGTTTCATCCTGGACCATGACCTGCGTGGTAGCCGCGATTTCCGCGGGCCTCGCCGGCTGCCAGTCCGTCGCCACCGAGGCGGCGAAAAGCCAGCCCGCAGCGCCGATCCTCAGTCCCGACAGCGCCGCCTTCATCGGCCTCGGCGACCGCGAGCTTTCCAACACGCTCGGCAAGCCGAAGCAGGTGCGCAAGGACGCGCCGGCCGAAGTCTGGCAATACAGCGGCGCCGATTGCGTGGTCGATTTCTACCTCTATGACAGCGACCCTGCCGGCACGGATGGCCGGATGGAGGTCGCCTACGTCGAGGCGCGCGACTTGCGCGCCGAAAGCGCCGCCAGCGAACGCTGCGTCAAGTCCCTGCTGCAATCGGCAGAAGGCGCCAGGCTCTAATAGTCCCATTCCAGGTTGACTCCGGTCTTGCCGGAGCCGTTGGCGCCGATCTCGGATTCAACCTTTACGTTCGGCGTCACTTCGATCTCGACGGTGGCGCTGGTGGAATTGCCCTGGGCGCCCTGGCTGGCGCCGACATAGACGCCCTTGCCCACGTATCGGCCCGCGGAGAGGCTCGGCCCCTGCGCGCCTTCCGCCTGTTCGAGCGTGAGGCGGTCGAGGCCGGTTCCCTCCCGGATCCGGTCGAGCAGGCCGGGCCCGCTCTGGATCCCGGACAGCTGCGCCGCCGCCTGGGCAAGTTCGAGCAGCTCGAAGGGGGACAACGCGCCGACCGACTTGCCGAACAGCAGCCGCGCCAGGATCTCGTCCTGCGGCAGCGCCGGCACGGAGGAGAGGACGATGCGTGGCGCGCGCGCCGAGCCCTCGACCTTCGCGGTCACCGTCAGATCCGCCGTCCGGCTGGTGGCGGTGAAATCCAGCAGGGGGTCGATCTCGGCACCGCTCTGGAAGGTGATGATGCCCTTGTCGAACTCCAGCAGTCTCCCCACGACGTCGAGCGAGCCGCGCCGCAGCTTCAGCTCTCCGTCGATGTCGGGCGAGGCCGCCGTGCCGCCAATCCGCAGCGCGCCGCCCAGTTCGGCATCGAGGCCGCGCCCGCGCACGGCGATCTGCTGCGGCGCCGCGACCGCCAGGTCCAGGTCAAGGTCGAGGGTCTGCGACTTCGCGCGGTCGCGTGCCGCCTGCTCAGCCTGCCGCTCCGGCGGGAGGTTGACCTCGACCACCGCGATCTCCTGCACCTGGGGCGGCAGGGAATCCGGGATGCGGATTTCGGCTTCCCGCACCTTGATCGTGCCGGCGAGGGCGAGGCGTT
>JAEUKU010000087.1 GCA_016794075.1 Rhodospirillaceae bacterium | reverse complement strand
ATGTCGAACTCGATCAGCTGGCCGTCATTGGCCGCCTCGACCACGGTGACGATCTCGCGCAGCAGCCCGGCGATGGCGCGGCCGAGGCCGCTGGCTCCGGCGGCCGGGCTCGTCTCCACTTGCGTCGCTGCTGTCATCTGGCGCTCCTATTTCCGGCTGGTTTCGGCGGCTTCGCCTTCGCCGGCCCAATTGCGGTTGGCCCGGTAGACGTAGGACAGGATCTCCGCCACCGCGGCCAGGGCGTCGATCGGGATCTCGGCATCCAGCTCGACCGCCGCCAGGATCTGCGCCAGGTCGGCATCCTCGCGCACCGGCACGCCCTTCTCGAAGGCGATGGCGAGGATCTGCTCGGCCACCGCGCCGCGGCCGGTGGCGACCACCTTGGGCGAGCGCGGCCGTCCAGCACCTTCCTTGCCCTTGGCGTCGAGGGCGATGGCGATCGGGACCGATGGCCGCGTCCGGTTGCCGAAGCGCGTCCAGTCGGTCTGCTTGCGCCCGATCCTGTCCCCGAACTTGTCGTCTTCGTCGGCCATTGCTCGCTGCTCTCGATGCCTCGCGCCGTGTCGGCGGCATCTCGCCGAAAGGCGGAAACCCGCGGAAACTCTGGAGTGTTTTGCTTAAGCGGCCGTTAAAATCCGGGGGTCCCGGAAAATTTTGCCGGAATTTGCCCGAGATTTAGGCTGCATTTTAGCAAATTAAGCAGGTGTTAAGGTCTCGGCGCCAGGATGTCTCCATGCAACGGCCGGGGAAACCGGCTTCGGCGCTTTCCGGGATTTGACCCGGGGTGCCGCACAACGAAAGCGCCGACGCCCATGGACCTGTTCCAACTGAAGCTGTTTCAGCGCATCAGCGAGCGCATGGGCTGGCTGGGCGCGCGCCAGCAGGTGCTGGCGCAGAACGTCGCCAATGCGGACACGCCCGATTACGTGCCCTATGACCTGAAGCCGCTGAAGTTCACCGAGCACCTGACCAGGGCCACGCCGGTGACCCAGCTGCGCACCGACCCGAAGCACCTGGCGGGCACGGCGACGCCGGTCAGCAGCATCGACGACATCAAGCAGCGCGATCCGTATGAAAGCGCGCCGGTCGGCAATTCGGTGGTGCTCGAGGAGCAGATGTCTCGCCTCGCCGACGCGCAGCACAGCTACCAGCTGATGACCAGTCTCTACCGCAAGCATATCGACATGCTGAAGACGGCGCTCGGCCGCGGCGTCTAGCGCCGGCCGGCATAGGAGGTTCCGATGGACTTGATGCAGAGCCTGATGATTTCCACCGCCGGCATGAAGGTGCAGGGCGAGCGCCTGCGCGTGGTGGCGGAGAACCTGGCCAACGCGGAATCGGTGGCGGAGGTGCCCGGCGGCGATCCCTATCGCCGCAAGACCATCACCTTCCGCAACGAGATGGACCGCGCCCTCGGCCTGGAGACCGTGCAGGTCGACAAGGTCGGCGTCGACCGCAGCGATTTCCGCCTGAAATACGATCCCGGGAATCCGGCCGCCGACGACAAGGGCTATGTCAAGCTGCCCAACGTGAACAGCCTGATCGAGATGACCGACATGCGCGAGGCGCAGCGCTCCTACGAGGCCAATCTGAAGGCGATCGAGGTGGCGCGCGGCATGCTTCAGCGCACCATCGATCTGCTGCGCTAGGAATAGAGGAGAGCGGCAATGGTCGCAGCGGTCGGCAACGCAGTCCAGGCCTACAACGCGGCGCTGAAGCGCATGGGCGCGCCCGGCATCGAATCACGCGACAATGCGGGCCCGGGCTTCTCCGACGTGCTGAAGGAGGTCGCCAAGGAGGCGGTCAACACGGCGCGCGAGGCGGAGAAGCAATCCCTCGCCGCGACCGAGGGCAAGGCGGATCTGAACCAGGTGGTGAACGCGGTGACCGCCGCCGAGGTGACGGTGCAGACGGTGACGGCGGTGCGCGACCGCGTGATCTCCGCCTACCAGGAAATCCTCAGGATGCCGATCTAGGTCACGCACGCCATGGATGAATCCGTCCTCCTCGAAATCGGCCGCGATGCGGTCATCGTCACGTTGAAGCTCGGCGCGCCGCTGATGGTGATCTCGCTGCTGATCGGCCTGATCATCTCGCTGTTCCAGGCACTCACCCAGATCCAGGAGGTGACACTCACCTTCGTGCCGAAGATCGTGGTGGTGTTCATCTCGATGCTGCTGCTGGCGCCCTTCATGCTGCATACCCTCACCGATTTCACCGAGCGGATCATGCAGCGCGCGATTGGTTGATGCGCGGATGAACCTCGCCGATCTGGTCAATTTCAACCTCTTCAATTTCTTCACGATCTTCGCGCGGCTGGGCAGCGCCATCATGCTGCTGCCGGGCTTCGGCGAGGCCTATGTGCCGCAGCGCGTCCGCCTGGTCTTCGCCCTGCTGATGAGCTTCGTGCTGATGCCGATGCTGGCCGACCGGCTGCCGGCGATGCCGGCCGATTTCGCCCGTTTCGCCGGGCTGCTGCTGCTGGAAATCGGCATCGGTGTCTTCTTCGGCATGATGACGCGGCTGATCCTGCTCGGTACGCAGACCGCCGGCAGCGTCATCGCGCTGCAGATCGGCATGGCGAGCGCGCTGGTCTCCGATCCGACGACGCAGCAACAGGCCGCGGTGACCGGCAACTTCCTGCTGGCCTTGACGATCGTGCTGATCTTCGCCACCGGGCTCGACCACATGACCCTGAAAGGCCTGGTCGGCACCTACGGCATCTTCCCGCCGGGCGTGGTGCCGCCGATGGGCGATGTCGCCAACCATGCCGCCCGCGTGGTCGCCGATTCTTTCGCCGTGGCGATCCAGATGGCCACGCCCTTCCTGGTCTACGGCATCGTGTTCTCGGTCGCACTCGGCCTGCTCGCGCGGCTGATGCCGACCCTGCAGGTCTTTTTCATCGCCATGCCGGCGCAGCTGCTGGCCGGGCTGTCGCTGCTCGCCGTCGCGCTCACCGCCATGCTGCTGTTCTTCCTCGGCACCTACGAGGAGCGCATGTCGGTCTTCCTGGGCGGGTGAGGAGATAGGCCGTGGCGGAAGAGCAGGACGATTCCCAAAAAACCGAAGAGCCGACCGGCAGGCGCCTCGACGAGGCGCGCAACCGCGGCCAGGTCGCCAATTCGCGCGAGGTCAACAACCTGCTGATGCTGGGAGTGTTCTCGCTCTCGGTGCTGATGTTCGCCAAGCCGGCGGCGGTCGCCCTGTGGGACGCGACCATGCCCTTCATCGAGCAGCCGGATATGGTGGCGGCGGATTTCGAGCACCTGATCTCGATCGCCTGGAAGCTGCTCGGCATGCTGCTGCTGGCCGGCGCGGTGCCCCTGGTGCTCTCGTTCCTCGCCGCCTTCGGCTCGGGCTATCTGCAATTCGGCCTGATCTGGTCGCCCGATTCGATCATGCCGAAGCTGGACAAGATCTCGCCGCTGTCCGGTCTGAAGCGCATGTTCTCCATGCGCGCGATCGCCGAGTTCGTGCGTGGCCTGCTGAAACTGGCGGTGGTCGGCGCGGTCGCCGCGCTGCTGATCGTGCCGGAGGTGGCGCATCTCAACAAGCTCATCGGCATGGAGATGGTGCAGCTCCTGGGCGAGACCAAATACCTGCTCGCCAAGCTGCTGGTCGGCGTCGTCTCCATCGTCGCCGTCATCACCGCCATCGACGTGATCTATCAGCGCATGCAGCACATGCGCGAGATGCGCATGTCGCGCCAGGAGCTGAAGGAGGAGTACAAGGAGACCGAAGGCGATCCGCTGGTCAAGGGCCGCCTGCGCCAGCTGCGCATGGAGCGCACCCGCCGCCGCATGATGGCGCAGGTGCCGCAATCCGACGTGGTGGTGACCAACCCGACCCATTTCGCCGTGGCCCTGAAATACGACCAGGCCACCATGGCGGCACCCAAGGTGATGGCCAAGGGCGTCGACGCGGTCGCCCAGCGCATCCGCGAGATGGCCAAGCAGCACGACATTCCGATCGTCGAGAACCCGCCATTGGCGCGTGGCCTCTACGCCGCCTGCGACATCGACGAGGAGGTGACACCGGAATTCTACAAGGCGGTCGCGGAGGTCATCAGCTACATCTTCCGCCTGAAGCGCCGGCGGCTGTAGGCTCTCGGCGATGGTGCACGCCCCGCAAACATGCGCTAAGCTCCGCCCCGCGATGATCGGGGGGTCACTTGCCATGCGCCGCGTCGGCGCCGAAGCGAATCGAACGGGGCGCGGTATGGCCGCGGCGGCCCGGCGCCGAGGCGTTCTGCCATGGTGATCTGGACCTGGCAGCTGTGGTCGCTCTGCGCCACGGCGGCGCTGGCGCTGGTCCTGGCGCTCATCGCCTGGCGCCGCCGCTATATCGCCGATCTGCTGGAAGCGAGTCTCAACGCCACCCATCGCGGCCGGCAGGTGGTGGATCGCGCCGGCAACGTCAAATTCGCCAATTCCGCCTTCAAGCGCCAGTTCGGCGCGGAGCCGCTGCCGCTCAACGTCATCCTGGCGCGGCGCGCCTTCGACGCCGCTGCCCGCTCGGCGCTCGAGCGCATCGAGCATGCCCTGGCCGAGCGCGGCGAGGCGCGCGGCGACGTCGCCATCCTGACTGAGGACGGCAAGCGCGAGATCCTCGAGGTCTTCGCCAACCGGCTGAAGCGATTCGGCGACCACGTCTCCTGGGGGGTGGAAACCATCACCACCCAGCGCGAGATCGAGGAATACATCCGCTCCGACCACGAGAAATTCGCCGATCTGATCGAGAACGCTCCGGTCGGCTTCTATTCGGTCGACGAATCCGGCCGCTTCCTGTTCGTCAACTCGACGCTCGCCCACTGGCTCGGCCTCGACGTGGAGATCGAGGCGCAGCACGAGTTGCGCCTGCACGACCTGGTCTGGCCGCGGCCGCCGGACTCGATCCCGGCCTTCTCGCCCTTCGCCGATTCCTCCGCCCGCAACGGCGAAGTGACGCTGCAGGGGCCGAACGGGCGCAAGCTGCTGGTCTATGTCCGCCAGGACGTGGTGAACGTGCAGGGGGTGGATCCCAGCGGCAAGGCCGGCATCCGCACCCGCTCCATCGTCCACGATCTCACCCGCGAGCGCGAATTCGAGCGCGCCTTGCAGGCGTCCGAGCAGTATTTCCAGCGCTTCTTCGAGGAGGCGCCGACCGGCATCCTGCTGCTCGACGGGGAGCGCCGGGTCGAGCAATCCAACGCCGCCTTCGCCGTCTTGTTCGGCGAGGCGCCGGGGGTCGGCACCGGCCTCGACCAGCTGGTCCATGCCGAGGACCTGGCCAGCGCCGAGGAGCATCTGCGCCAGGTGGCGGAGATCGGCCGCGCCGCGCTGCCGCTCACCGTGCGGCTGAAGGGGCCGCGCCAGCGCAGCGTGCTGGTATACGCCTCGCGCCGCGAGGACAAGGGCCAGACCGTCGGTTTCATCCTGCACATGCTCGACACCACCGAGCAGAAGCGCCTCGAGGTGCAGTTCGCCCAGTCGCAGAAGATGCAGGCGGTGGGTCTGCTTGCCGGCGGCATCGCGCACGATTTCAACAACCTGTTGACCGCGATGATCGGCTTCTGCGACCTGCTGCTGCTGCGCCACCGCGCCGGCGACCAGTCCTTCGCCGACATCATGCAGATCAAGCAGAATGCCAACCGCGCCGCCAACCTGGTGCGCCAGCTCCTGGCCTTCTCGCGCCAGCAGACGCTGCAGCCGCGCGTGCTGCAGGTGACCGACGTGCTGGCCGAGGTCTCGCACCTGCTGCGCCGCCTCATTGGCGAGAACATCGAGTTGGCGATGGTGCATGGTCGCGATTTGTCGCCGGTGCGCGTCGACCAGGGCCAGCTCGAGCAGGTCATCATCAACCTCGCGGTCAATGCGCGCGACGCCATGCCCAACGGCGGCAAGCTGCGCATCCGCACCGAGAACGTCACCACCAAGGAACCGATGCAGCGCGGCGTGGAGATCATGCCGCCCGGCCGCTACGTGATGATCGAGATCGGCGATACCGGCACCGGCATTCCGCCGGAGATCATCGACCGCATCTTCGAGCCGTTCTTCTCGACGAAATCGGTCGGTTCCGGCACCGGCCTCGGGCTTTCCACCGTCTACGGCATCGTGCGCCAGACCGGCGGCTTCGTCTTCGTCGACAGCGCGGAGGGCGAGGGCGCCACCTTCCGCATCTACCTGCCCGAGCACCACGCCGAAGCGGGCGCCCTGCAGCGCCTCGACGGCAAGGAGGATGCGGCGCGCGATCTGACCGGCATCGGCACCATCCTGCTAGTTGAGGATGAAGACGCGGTGCGTCTGTTCTCGGCGCGTGCGCTCCGCAACAAGGGCTACCAGGTCCTGGAGGCGCGCTCGGGCGAGGCGGCGCTGGAAATCGTCGGCGAGCATCTCGACGAGCTCGACCTCATCATCAGCGACGTGGTGATGCCGCGCATGGACGGCCCCACCATGATCAAGGAAGTGCGCGCGCGGCGCGCCGACCTGCCCGTCATCTTCATCTCCGGCTATGCCGAGGATGCCTTCCGCCGCCGAATCGATGCCGGCGAGGAGGTCAATTTCCTGCTGAAGCCCTTCACCCTGAAGCAGCTTGCCGCCAAGGTGAAGGAAGTGCTCGAGGTCCACTGAGCAATTCCCATGCCTGCCGTTAACCTTTTGCCGCGGGCCGGTTTTCCGGCCTGTGTTCCGGTTTTGATCTATTTCCTTTACAGCGAGAACAAAACGTGTATCTTCGCCTCCATGCCCCGTCCGGTCGGTAAGGGGACCGGCAACCGGCGGTGCGATTTGTCAGTCACCGGGGCCCTGTGATCTAAGGTGGAGACGGCGATGTCATTGAATGTCGTTAAATTGGCCGACAAGGAAGATATGGACAGGAACAAGGCACTGGACGCCGCGCTCTCGCAGATCGAGCGGGCCTTCGGCAAGGGCTCCATCATGCGCCTGGGGCAGCGCGAGAACGCGGTGGAGACGGAGGCCGTCTCGACCGGCTCGCTCGGCCTGGATATCGCGCTCGGCATCGGCGGCCTGCCGCGCGGCCGCGTCATCGAGATCTACGGCCCGGAATCTTCGGGCAAGACCACGCTTGCGCTGCATGTGATCGCCGAGGCGCAGAAATCCGGCGGCGCCTGCGCCTTCATCGACGCGGAGCATGCGCTCGATCCCTCTTATGCCAACAAGCTCGGCGTCAACATCGACGATCTGCTGATCTCGCAGCCCGACGCCGGCGAGCAGGCGCTGGAAATCGCCGACACGCTGGTGCGCTCGGGCGCCATCGACGTGCTGGTGGTGGATTCGGTCGCGGCCCTGGTGCCGAAGGCCGAGCTCGAAGGCGAGATGGGCGACACCCATGTCGGGCTGCAGGCGCGGCTGATGAGCCAGGCCCTGCGCAAGCTGACCGGCTCGATCTCCCGCTCGCGCTGCATGGTCATCTTCATCAACCAGATCCGCATGAAGATCGGCGTGATGTTCGGCAACCCGGAGACCACGACCGGCGGCAACGCGTTGAAGTTCTACGCCTCGGTCCGTCTCGACATCCGCCGCATCGGCTCGATCAAGGATAAGGACACCGTGGTCGGCAACCAGACCCGGGTGAAGGTGGTGAAGAACAAGGTCGCCCCGCCGTTCCGGGTGGTCGAGTTCGACGTCATGTATGGCGAGGGCATCTCCAAG
>JAEUKU010000077.1 GCA_016794075.1 Rhodospirillaceae bacterium | reverse complement strand
CTGGTGGAATTGCCGCAGGCGGCCCTTCTGCGGCCGTTCGTAGCGGAACATCGGGCCGCTGTAGAAATACTTGAGCGGCAGATGCTGCGCCAGCCCGCCGGAGATGAAGGCGCGCGCCACGCCGGCGGTGCCTTCGGGCCGTAGGGTCACCGTCTCGCCGCCGCGGTCGGTGAAGGTGTACATCTCCTTCGTGACGATATCGGAGGTGTCGCCGAGCGTGCGCTTGAACACCTCGGAGAACTCGAAGACCGGCGTGGCCATCTCGTGGTAGCCGAAGCACTCGGCGGCCGCGCGCGCCTGCTCCACCACGAAGCGGTAGCGGCGCATCTCGTCGGGCAACAGGTCATGCGTGCCGCGAACCGGCTGTAACTGAGACAAGGAAGACTTCCCCGGAAAGTGTTGACCCCTCGGCGCCGCGATCGGACCGCTACGCCGCGCTCGCCGCCTGCTTGGCCTTCTCGGCCTCGATCTCGGCGGCCTTCTGCTCGATCAGCTCCGCCATATGCTCGACGATGTCCTGGTCCTTGAGCCGATGGTGCTGCTGGCCGGCAATGTAGACCATATGCGTGTTGTTGCCGCCGCCGGTGAAGCCGATATCGGTCTCGCGCGCCTCGCCCGGGCCGTTGACCACGCAGCCGATGATGGAGACCGTCATCGGCGTGGTGATATGGGCGATGCGCTTCTCCAGCGCCTCCACCGTGCGGATCACGTCGAAATTCTGCCGCGCGCAGGACGGGCAGGAGATCAGGTTGACGCCGCGGTGGCGCAGATTCAGCGACTTCAGCATCTCGAAGCCGACCTTCACCTCTTCCGCCGGCTCGGCCGACAGCGAGACGCGCAGCGTGTCGCCGATCCCCGACCACAGCAGCATGCCGAGGCCGATCGAGGACTTCACCGTGCCGGCGCGCAGGCCGCCCGCCTCGGTGATACCGATGTGCAGCGGATAGTCGCAAGCCTCGGCGATGCCCTGATAGGCGGCGACCGCCAGGAACACGTCGGACGCCTTCACGCTGATCTTGAAATCGAAGAAGTCGTGATCCTCGAGGATCTTCGCGTGGTTGAGGGCGGATTCGACCATCGCCTCCGGGCAGGGCTCGCCGTAGCGCTCGAGCAGCTCGCGCTCGAGGCTGCCGGCATTGACGCCGATGCGCATGGAGCAGCCGTGATCCTTCGCCGCCTGGACGACTTCCTTCACCCGCGCCGCGCTGCCGATATTGCCGGGATTGATACGCAGGCATGCGGCGCCCGCCTTGGCCGCTTCGATGCCGCGCTTGTAGTGGAAATGGATGTCGGCGACGATCGGGATCTTCGCCGCGCGCACGATCTGCGGCAGCGCGGCGGTAGATTCCTCGTCCGGGCAGGAGACGCGCACGATGTCGGCGCCGGCCTCTTCGACGAGGCGGATCTGCTCGATGGTCGCCTTGGCATCGGCGGTCAACGTGTTGGTCATGGTCTGCACGCTGATCGGTGCGTCGCCGCCGACCAGGACGGAGCCCACCCGGATCTGCCGGGACTTCCGGCGGCTGATGTCGCGATACGGGCGAACGCTCATCTCTCGGTCTTTCCTGTTCGACACTTCCGGCATGAAAAGAGGCGCGGCGGCGACGCCACGCATGCGGGCTTGAACATGCGCTGCCGGGGGCAAAAGATCAAGCCTGGGTGGATTCGGTCAAGCCTTTGAATCGCAAGACCAATCCCGCGCTTCGGGTAGGCCTATGGCGGTCTATTGGTTGGTTTGACCGGCGACGCTGGGCTTGAAGGCGCTGCCGTCCTTCAGCTTTTGGGCGTCGAGCGGGAAGTCCCGCCGCACCAAGCCGACCGACCCGAGGCTTTTCAGCTTCTTGCCGTCCAGCAGGATCTCGATGCCGCCGGCATTGCCCGTCGTCATCAGCAGGCCCTTTTCGGCCGGAACGGTATAGGTCTCACCGGCGCGCAGGACCCGCGAAAAGACCGATTCACCCTTTTCGTTGGTAATCTGGACCCAGCTCTCGAGCTTCGCCCGCAGCACCACCTTGCCGCTGCCGCCGCCTTCGACCGCGGCGGCCTCCTGGACCGGTTCGGGGCTTGGTTCGGCGGCCGTCTCGGCTTCTGCCTCGGGCGGCAACTGGTCGTCCACCGGCGGGGCGGCGCCATCGGCCGCCGCGGCACCAGGCTCGGCTGGCTGCGCCGCGGCACTTGTGCCCGCCGGGGCGGCCCCTTCGGCCGCGCCGGGCTCGGCAGCGGCCGTGGCATCGGCAGGCGCCGCGCCAGTGGCTTCGGGCGCCGCCGCGCTACCTTGCGCATCGGCCCCTGGCGTATCGGCCCCTGGCGTATCGGCCGCCGGCCCCTCGGCGACGACCGCCTCGCCTTCCGCCTGTTCCTGGGTTTCCTCGGCGCTGTCGCCGTTGTTGCTACTGTCCGACAGGTAGCCCCAGAGAAAGAAGCCGACCAGAGCCAGGACCAGCACCGCACCGGCGATCATCACCGGAGAGATCGTCAGCTTCGGCAATTCCGCCGCCGGCTGCGCGCCCTGGCCCGCCGGGCGGCTGCGGACGCCCGCCAGCTGGGCGTGGAAATCCGTCACCAGGCGATTGCCGTCGAAGCCTAGGAAATCGGCATAGGTGCGGACGAAGCCGATGGTATAGGCAGCACCCGGCAGATCGCGTCGGCGGCCGTCCTCGATTGCCTTCAGATAGCTGATCTTGATGTGAGTCTGGCTGGCGACGGTTTCGATGTCGTGGCCAAGCTCGACCCGCCGGTCGCGCAGCATGGCGCCGACTTCGGCCAAGCCGCCGCTCGAAGCCCGGTGTGATTCGCTATTGCCAGCGCCGTCCATCATGCCTACGCCCCGCGCATTCCGGGATCGATCCGCGCACCTGGAGCCGATCGCTCCGGGGGCCGTTCAGACGGCTTCGCCCGCGTACCGCGCGTCGCCGGAATGCTGTGTTCTGCTGGCTATATATAGACCCTGGTCGAATGCTGGCAACGGCTTATAGGGGTACATAGTGATCCAGGGCATAGTCGAGCAGCGCGCCGCGCAGCGTTGCGCCGTCCAGATGTCGCACCGCCTGCCAATAGGCCTGCAGCCGGCCGAAATTAAGGTTACGGATCGCGGCGCGCATCGGCAGGACCCGAGGCGGCGACATCGAGAGCGAGCGGTAGCCGAGGCAAAGCAGCGCCATCGCGGCGACCGGATCACCGGCCATCTCGCCGCACAATCCGAACGGCTTGCCGGCAGCGCTGGCGGCCCGGGCGACATCCTCGAGCACCCGGATCATCGCCGGCGACAGGGTGTCGTAGCGGCCCGCGGCGGCTGGGTTATCGCGGTCGGCCGCGAACAGGAATTGCTGCAGGTCGTTGCTGCCGACGGATAGGAAATCGACCCGCGCCAGGAGTTCCGGCAACTGCCAGAGCAGCGCCGGCACCTCGACCATCGCACCCACCAGCAGCGGCTCCGGCATGGTCCTGCCCTGCTGCCGGCGGCGGGTCAGCTCAAGCTCCAGCAGGCGGCGGCAGGCATCGAACTCCGCGATCTCCGTCACCATCGGGAACATGATCGACAGCCGCCGGCCGTCCGCCGCGTTCAGCATCGCGCGCAGCTGCTGCCGCAGCATGGCGGGGCGGTCGAGGGCGATGCGGATGGCGCGCCAGCCCATGGCCGGATTCTCCTCCGGCGCGCGGTTCCAATAAGGCAGCACCTTGTCCGAACCGATATCGAGGGTGCGGAAAATCACCGGCCGGTTGCCGGCGCCGTCCAGCACCTTGCGGTAGATCTCCGTCTGCCGGGCGACCTCGGGGTATTCATGCGAGACCATGAAGGGGATCTCGGTGCGATAGAGGCCGATCCCGGCGGCGCCCGTGGCGGCGATCTGCGGCAGATCCATCAGCAGGCCGGCATTGATGTGCAGATCGACCTGCACCCCGTCGAGCGTGACCGCGGGCAGGTCGCGCAGGGCGGCGAAGGCGGCGCGCTTCTCCACCCGCTGGCGCATGCTCTCGGCGAAGGTCTGCAGGATGTCGTCGGACGGCCGGATGAACAGCTGCTCGTTGTCGCCGTCGATCACCAGGGGATCGCCCTCGCCCACTTTCTCCATCAGGTCGGCACAGCGTCCGATCACCGGAATATCGAGGGCGCGCGCGACGATGGCGACATGGGCGTTCTGCGAGCCCTCCTCGAGGACCAGACCCTTCAGCCGGGTCCGGTCGTAGTCGAGCAGTTCCGCCGGTCCCATGGAGCGCGCGACCACGATCGCTTCTTCCGGCAGGCGTCGCGCGCCGGGCGCATCGGCACCCAGCAGATGGCGCAGCAGCCGGTTGGCGAGGTCGTCGAGGTCGGACAGCCGCTCGCGCAGATAGGGATCGCTGACGTCGCGCATGCGGGCGCGGGTGTCGTTCTGCACCTTCTGCACCGCCGCCTCGGCGGTCAGGCCGGACTGCACCGCTTCGAGCATGCGGCTGCGCCAGCCCTGATCCTGGGCGAACAGGCGATAGGTCTCCAGCACCTCGAAATGCTCGCCCTGGCCGCCGAGATCGCCGGCATCCAGCAGCCGGTCGATCGAGGAATGCAGCTCCTCCAGGGCCCCGGTCAGCCGTTCCGCCTCGCGCTCGGGGTCTTCCGCCACCAGTTGCTGCAATTGCAGCGTCGCCTGGTGCAGCACGGCGATGCCCTTGGCGAGGCCGGGGCAGAAGGTGACACCGTCGAGCCGCAGCGGCAGCACGGCGATGCCGTCGCCGGGGCGCAGCTCCTCCTGGCTCACCAGCTCGCCGCCCGCCGCCAGCTCGGAGAGCACCATGGCGACGGTCTCGAGGGTTTCGATCTCCTCCTCGCTGTATTGCCGGCGCGTGCGGTTCTGGATGACCAGCACGCCGATCACCCGGCCGGCGCGCAGGATCGGTACGCCCATCAGGGACTGGAAGATCTCTTCGCCGGTTTCCGGGCGGTAGGCGAATTGCGGATGATGCTGCGCGTCGGCCAGCGCCAGCGGGCGGGCATGGCTGGCGATGTCGCCGACGAGGCCTTCGCCCACCCGCAGGCGGGTCTTGTGCACCGCCTCCTTCTTCAGGCCCTCGGTGGCGAAGAGCTCCAGCACCTCGCCGGCGCGCAGCAGATAGATCGAGCAGACCTCCGCCACCATCTCGGCGGCGATCAGCTTGACCGTCTGGTCGAGCCGCATCTGCGCGGCGCCGCCGCGCGCCATCACGTTGCGCAATCGCTTGAGCAACATGCGAGCGCCAGAGAGGCCAGGTGCCTGTGTCATGGCGGCCTAGAGCGTTAGCGCGTGGGGGCGATCCAGCAGGGCGCGGATCGCGTCCTCGACCAGTTCCTGGATGATCTCGGCGGTCGATTGCTCCTTGGTGACCATGCCGACGCTCTGGCCCGCCATCAACGAGCCGGTCTCCACGTCGCCGTCGATCACCGCGCGGCGCAGCGCGCCGGCCCAGAAATGCTCGATCTCCAGCTGCGCCGCCTTCTGATCCAGCTCGCCGCGGTCGAAGCGCGCGATGACGTCGCGCTGGGTCTCCATGAACTTGCGCACGCCCTCGTTGACGATGGCGCGCACCGGGATGACCGGGAAGCGATTGTCGAGCGCGACCGACGGCACCGCGTCGCGCGCCGCGGCGCGGATGAAGGCCTTCTTGAAATTCGGATGGGCGATGGATTCGGTGGCGCAGACGAAGCGCGTGCCGAGCTGCACGCCGGCAGCGCCCATTTCCAGATAGCCCAGCATGGCGTTGCCGCGGCCGATGCCGCCGGCGACGAAGACCGGCACATCGGTGATCGCCGGCAGGATCTCCTGCGCCAGCACGCTGGTGGAGACCGGGCCGATATGCCCGCCCGCCTCCATGCCCTCGATGACAATGGCGTCGGCGCCGGCGCGCACCAGTTTCTTGGCGATGGCGACGGCGGGGGCGAAACACATGACCTTGGCGCCGCCCTGCTTCAGCTTCTGGATCGCGCCGGCCGGGGGCAGGCCGCCGGCCAGCACCACATGCCCGACCTTGGCGTCGAGGCAGGCGTCGATCAGCTGCTCAAGTTTTGGGTGGAGCGTGATTAAATTCACGCCAAACGGCCGGTCGGTCAGCTTGTAGGTTTCGGCGATCTCGCTCGCCAGGATCTCCGGCGGCATCGAGCCGGAGGCGATGACGCCGAAGCCACCGGCATTGGAAATGGCCGAGACCAGGCGGCGCTCGGAAACCCAGGTCATGGCGCCGCCCATGATGGCGTAGCGGCAACCGAGAAACGCGGTTCCGCGCCGCCACAGATGGTTCAGCAGGGCTTCGGCTTGCGCACGATTCATCTGTGGTCCGGTTCCTCCCCGCCCCGCCGCCGGTGTCAGGCCGCGTCGAGGCCGTAAGCGGTGTGCAAGGCGCGTACCGCGAGCTCGGTGTATTCCTCCGCCACCAGGACGCTGATCTTGATCTCCGAGGTCGAGATGACCTGGATGTTGATGCCCTTCTCCGCCAGGGCCTGGAACATGCGCTGGGCGATGCCGGCATGGGAGCGCATGCCGACGCCGATGACCGAGACCTTCACCACGTTGGAATCGGCGATCATGCCGGCGAACTGCACCCGGTTGCGCTGGCCTTCGATCACCTGCTTGGCGCGCTCGAAATCGGCCTTCGACACGGTGAAGGTCATGTCGGTGGTGTCGCCGCTTTCCGACACGTTCTGCACGATCATGTCGACATTGATGTTGGCGTCCGACAGCGGCCCGAAGATCGAGGCGGCGATGCCCGGCCTGTCGGCCACCTTCAGCAGGGTGATCTTCGCCTCGTCGCGGCTGTAGGCGATGCCGCTGACCAGTTCCTGTTCCATGATCTCGTCCTCATTCACGACCAGGGTGCCGGGCTTGTCCTCGAAGCTCGAGAGCACCTGCACCCGCACATTGTGCTTCATCGCCATCTCGACCGAGCGGATCTGCAGCACCTTGGCGCCCAGCGACGCCATCTCCAGCATTTCTTCGTAGGTGATCTTGTCGAGCTTGCGCGCCTTGGCGACGATGCGGGGATCGGTGGTGTAGACCCCGTCGACATCGGTGAAGATGTCGCAGCGATCGGCCTTGAGCGCCGCCGCCAGCGCCACCGCCGAGGTATCCGAGCCGCCGCGGCCCAAGGTGGTCACCCGGTTGTCCGAACCGACGCCCTGGAAGCCGGCCACCACCGCGACTTGGCCCTGGGCGAATCGCTTCTCCAGTTCCTCGGTGCGGATGGCGCCGATGCGCGCCTTGCCATGGGCGTCGTCGGTCTCGATCGGGATCTGCCAGCCGAGCCAGGAGCGGGCGTTCACCCCGATCGTCTGCAGCGCGATGGCCAGCAGGCCGCTCGTCACCTGCTCGCCCGAGGCGACCACCACGTCATACTCGCGCGCGTCATAGAGCGGCGACAACTCGCCGCACCAGGCGACCATCTGGTTGGTGACGCCGGACATGGCCGAAACCACCACCGCGACCTCGTTGCCGGCATCGACCTCGCGCTTCACCCGCAGGGCGACGGCGCGGATGCGCTCGATGTTCGCCACCGACGTGCCGCCGAACTTCATGACCACGCGTGTCCGGGTCCTCGCTGGCGCGTTCATTGACGGTGAAGCCCTTAAAATCCTTGGAAAACCGGCCGGAAAGGAATTGTCTTGCCGGTGGCGGGTATCCATACTCAACTCGCCCTTGCGAGGCAAGACCTCGAGCCTCGTCCCAGCGGCGCAAACCCGCCAGATTCGGCCATTTTCGATGAGTTCACACCACCACGCTCCGCACGCCACCGCCGATCAGCCCCGCCCCTCCACCACGGTGGATGCGAGCGAGATCGCCAAGTTCACCGCCATGGCCGAGGCCTGGTGGGACCCCACCGGCGACTTCAAGCCGCTGCACCGCTTCAACCCGATCCGCATCGCCTATATCCGCGATGTCGCCGCCGCGCATTTCGACCGCGACGCGGCGGGCGAGTCGCCCTTCGCCGGCCTCTCGTTGCTGGAAGTGGGATGTGGCGGCGGGTTGCTGACCGAGCCGATGCGCCGCCTGGGCGCCGAGGTCACCGGCATCGACCCCGCCCCGCGCAACATCGGCGTGGCGCGCACCCATGCCGAGCAGGCGGGGTTGAAGATCACCTACCTGCCCTGCGCCGCCGAGGATCTGATCGCGACCGGCAACCGCTACGACATCGTGCTCGCTATGGAAGTGGTGGAACACGTGGCCGATGTCGGCGCCTTCATCCAGGATTGCGCCCAGCTGGTCAAGCCGGGCGGGCTGCTGTTCCTGGCGACGCTCAACCGCACCGCCAAGGCCTTCGCCCTCGCCATCGTCGGGGCGGAATACGTGCTGCGCTGGCTGCCGCGCGGGACCCATGACTGGCGCAAATTCGTGAAGCCGTCGGAACTCGCCCAGGCGCTGCGCCGCGCCGGCATGACCGTCGACCAGATGACCGGCGTCACGTTCAACCCGCTGACCGAGCGCTGGTCGCTGACCCGCGACCTCGACGTCAATTACATGCTGGCGGCGAAGCCGGCCTGATTCCCCCGATGACGAAACATGTCCTCATCATCGGCGCCGGCATCATCGGCGCCTCCATCGCCTGGCATTTGGCGCGCGCCGGCGCGCGCGTGACGGTTCTCGACGCCGGCGCGCCCGGCGGTGCCGCCACCCGCAACTCCTGGGCCTGGATCAACGCCAGCTGGGGCAACCCCGAGCCCTATTTCCGCCTGCGTCTCCGCTCCATGGCGGCATGGCGGCGGCTCGAGAAGGACGTCCCGGCCATCAAGGTCAATTGGGCCGGCGGGCTGCTGTGGGACTTGCCGCAGGATGAACTGGAAGCCTATGCGCGCGAGCACGGTGCCTGGGGCTACGGTATCCGCCGCGTGGATCGCGCGGAAGCGGCGCGGATCGAGCCGCAACTGCGCAATCCGCCGGACCTGGCGCTGCACGTGGCTGAAGAGGGATCGGTTGAACCCCTGCCCGCCGCCGAAGCCTTGCTCGCCGCCGCCATCGGCCTCGGCGCGGAGATTGTCGCGCCGCGCGCGGTGCTGGCGCTGCGTGAGCGGAACGGCCGTGTCACCGCGGTCGAGACGTCAGCGGGCGCACTCGAAGCGGAGGAGGTGGTCGTCGCCGCCGGGGCTGGCACCGCCAAACTCACCGCTGGGCTCGACTTCGCACCGCCGCTCGACGCGCCGCCCGGCCTCCTCATCTCCAGCCGGCCGCATGCGAGGCTGCTGAACGGCCTCGTCATGTCGCCGTGCCTGCATGTGCGCCAAACCGCGACGGGATGCTTGCTGGCGGGCGCCGATTTCGGCGGCAGCGATCCTGGCGGGGAGGCGGAGAGGGCGGCGCGCGAACTTTTCGAAACCATGCGGGGCATGCTGAAGGACGGCAATGCCCTGGAATATTCCCACCACACCGTGGGCTTCCGGCCTATGCCAGGCGACGGATATCCGATCATCGGGCGCGTGCCGACGATCGATGGGCTCTACCTCGCCGTGATGCATTCCGGCATCACCCTGGCGCCGGTCGTCGGAATGTTCGCGGCGGAGGAGATCCTGGATGGCCGCCGCGACCCGCTGTTGAAGCCCTACGGCCCGGAGCGCTTCGCCGCCAAATGAGAACGGCGGCTGTCTTGCCGCCGTTTGGGGTCGAGCGCAAGCTCGTTCAGGCGTCCGAGCGCGGCAGCCAGGGGATGCGCGCAACCTCGACGCCCTCTTCCACCAGTTCCTGGTGCTGCGCGTCGGTCGCCTCGCCATAGATGCCGCGGGCTTCCGTTTCGCCGTAATGGATCTTGCGCGCCTCGTCGGCGAACTTGTCGCCGACATAGTCGCAGTTCTCCTCGACCTTGGCGCGGATCGCCTGCAGATGCTCGCGCATGGTGCCCGCCATCACCGCCATGTCCTGCGGAGCGGGCTGCGGCTTTGCCGGCAGGTTCTTCTCGGATGCGCCGATGCGCGGCGCCATCAGCGCCTTGGCCACCTTGCGGTTGCCGCAGACGGGGCATTCGACGGATTTGCGCGAGAGCTGACGATCGCAGGTCTGGCCGTCCTTGAACCAGGCCTCGAATTCGTGGTCCTTGCCGCAGCGGAGTTGATACAGAATCATGCGTCGCGATCGGGTTCGGGTGGAAACGTTCGGACAAGACAATTGTCGCTGGGCGCCGGTTTCACAAGCCCCAAAGAGGCATGGCACCAATGAGCATGAGCGCGGGGAATATGTTAGGGAACACAATCCTGCCGCCCTCCCCCTGGGTGCGGCGCTTCGGCGGGCTGGTCCCGGCCCATGGCCGGGTCCTGGACCTGGCTGCCGGCAGCGGCCGGCACGCCAAGTATTTCAATGATTTGGGTTTGGTGGTGACGGCCGTGGACCGGGATGTCGCGACGCTGGCCCCCCTTGCCGGTTCGCGCCTGGAGGTGATCGAGGCCGATTTGGAGGATGGCTCCGACTGGCCGCTGGAAGACCGCGAATTCGCCGGCATCGTGGTGACCAACTACCTCCACCGGCCGCTTTTCCCGCACATCGCCGCCGCGCTGGCGCCGCATGGCATCTTGATCTACGAGACCTTCGGACAGGGCAACGAACGCTTCGGCAAGCCGAGCAATCCCGACTTCCTGCTCGAGCCCGGCGAGTTGCTGCAATTCGCGCTGCGCTACGGCTTCGCCGTGCTGGCCTACGAATGCGGCGAGGTAAGCGAACCGAAGCCGGCCATCGTCCAGCGCCTGGTGGCGCAACGCCTGAAGTGATGCGCGGTCGCCCCGCGTAGTGGCTCAGCGGCGACTGAGCGTCCGTGGATCGCGCAGCAGCAGAACGTCGCCCGGAGCGGTCTCGAGAATCCGCTTGGCGACGCTACCGATCAAGGCGTCGTAGATGCCGCTACGGCCGTGCGTGGCGAGCGCCACCAGGTTGACGCCTCCCTCCAGCATGTAGTCGCGAAGCGCGGCTTCCGGCGACCCGTTCTTGATGACAACCTTGATGCTGCGGCGCCGATCCGCGCTGAGATCGGAGCTGGCGAGGAATTTCTCGCAGGCCTCCCGCTCCAGCTCGCCGAACGGATCGCCGAGGCCGCGCTTGTCGAGCAAGCCGGCGAACGGCAGTTCAAAGGCGTGAAACAGGGTCAGCGACGCCTCGGGGAAGAACTTGGCGGCCGCGTTCAGCGCGTGGATCGAGTGGTCGGAGAAGTCGGTCGCCACGACGACCTCGCGATACGGCCGGGTGCGGGCTTTGACGATTAGAATTGGAATTGGTGTGCGGCGGACCAGCCGCTCCACTGTCGCGCCGAGGAGATGGAGGCCGAACACCTCGTCTCGCGCAATGCCGGTCACGATGAGATCGCATTTCTCCGCGCGCGCCACTTCGCCGATCACCTGGGCCGGATTGCCCTCTTCCACGCGAACCAGGATATGGGGCAGTTCCTGCAGGAGATCGCGCTGGATCCGGGCCTTCGCCATGCTGACGCGCTGCGGCGGCCGCCAGCGCACCAAATCGTCGACGCGCGATTCGGCGAGAATCATCTCGCCCGGGTCCAGGACATGCACCGCGAGCAGGTGAGAATCCCACTGTCGCGCCAGCTGTGCCGCACGATCCAGGGCGCGGTCGCATCGGCAACTGAGATCAGTGGCCAGGAGAATTTTCTTCGGCGGCCCCTTTGCCCAGGGAAATGCTGCCATTTTGCTTGCTCCGCTTCGGTGACTGACGGTTGCGCGCCGGCGTCGCCATCATAGTCGATACGACCTTCGACGCGACCGGAATATGCCGCCCCAGGTGCGACGATATGACTGCGTCCGCCTTGGCACGATCTGGACAGCGCCGGAGCGCATGACGATATATTGCTGCGCATGCTGACGGCGATCGGATTGTGCCTGGCCGGCCTCCTGGCCCTGATTGTGGGCGCGGAGCTTCTCACGCGCGGCGGCAGTACGCTGGCGGGTCGGCTCGGCGTGCCGCCGATCATCGTGGGGCTGACGATCGTCGCAGTCGGCACGAGCGCGCCGGAGCTTGCGGTAGGCATCGACGCCGCCTACAAGGGCAACGGCGCCCTGGCGGTGGGAAACATCGCCGGCACCAATACCGCGAACATTCTCCTCATTCTCGGCATGAGCGCGCTGATTTCCCCGCTCGCGCTGCATCTGCAGACCCTGAAACTCGACCTGCCGGCGATGGTCTTCGCCGCCGTGGCCCTCTGGGCCCTGTCGCTCGACGGCAACCTGACGCCGATCGAAGGCGGCATCCTGGTCGCGCTGGGCGCCTTCTATACCGCGCTCGTGGTCCGTGCGGCACGTCGCGAAAGCCGCGCGATGAGGAGGGAGTTCAAGGAGGAATACCCGGTCAACCAGCTCACCGGGCGCATCCGGCGCGACTTTCTCCAGCCCCTGGCCGCGCTGACCGGCGGCATCATCGTCATCGTTTTCGGCGCCGACTGGCTGGTCGACGGCGCCGTTTCGATCGCGCGGCTGTGGGGTGTATCCGACGCCTTCATCGGCCTGACAATCGTGGCCATCGGCACCTCGTCGCCGGAGTTCGTCACCACCCTGATCTCGACCCTGCAGAACCGCCGCGACATCGCGATCGGCAACCTGCTGGGCAGCAGCGTCTACAACATCGTGTTCATCCTCGGCGCCACCTGCCTGCTGTCGCCCGATGCCATCCCCGTCCCGCGGGGCCTCATCACACTGGACATCCCGGTAATGGCCCTGGTGGCACTTGCCTGCATCCCGGTCTTCATCAGCGGCCGACAGGTCAGCCGGCCCGAGGCGGCGTTCTTCGTCGGCTCCTATATCGTCTATCTGAGCTATCTTGTCGTCGCCCGGACATAGGCCACGTTCGCGCGGGCAAGCGGGCAGATCCAGCGCAACGCGCGGTCAAAGTCATCCTTGCGGAGTCGCGGCAAATCTCGGATGCTGGCGAGCGTCGGGCTGGCTGTGCGCGAGCCGCAAGCGGCACGAGACCTCCAGTTCCCGATCGGCTGCCGGCATGTCCCCTGGAGAATACGCAGGTCAATGCCGGAAGCCCGCCGGCAATACTTGTCTTTCCTCATTCCGCCCCATCTCCGGCCGCGCGTTGACAGGATGACCAAGACGATTCACAGCAGACAGAGTGCGTCGAACTTGCGTCGACTGGTGCTCGCGGCTGCGGAGACCTTGTTTCCCGGGTATTTTGCCCTGGTCATGGCGACAGGCGTGGTATCGATTGCCTGCGAACTGCTGGGATTCTCGCTATTCGCCCATGTCCTCGTCGGCATCAACTGGGCCGCCTATCTGGCTCTTTGGGCGCTAACCCTGCTGCGCTTGTTCCGATATCGCACCAAGATCAAAGAGGACCTCTTCAACCATCAGCGCGCACCGGGTTTTTTTACGCTGGTAGCCGGAACCTGTGTCCTCGGGACGCAGAATGCGGTCGTCGTGGGCGCCCATACGTTGGCGGGCGCGCTCTGGTATGCCGGATCAGGCCTGTGGGCGTTGGTGATGTATGCGTTCTTCACCGCCGTCACGGTGCGCGAGAGAAAGCCGTCGCTGGCGGGCGGGATCAATGGCGCTTGGCTCATCGCCGCGGTTGCCACGCAGTCGATCGTCGTGCTGCGCGGCGTGCTGGATGTGCAGGCTGCGCCGCCGATGGAGATTCAGTTTCTCTCTCTCGCGATGTTCATGATCGGCTGCATGCTTTACCTTGCCATCATCCCGTTGATTTTCTATCGCCTGACCTTTGTGCGACTTGCGGCAAGCGATTTTGGTCCGCCTTACTGGATCAACATGGGCGCGGTCGCAATCACGACTCTCGCCGGCTCGACGCTGATCCTGCGGGCGGACCGATGGCCGCTGCTGGCAGGCTATTTGCCGTTTCTCAAGGGCTTTACGCTGTTCTTCTGGGCCGCGGCCACGTGGTGGATTCCATTTCTGCTGGCGCTGATGGTTTGGCGCTATTTGATACGGAAAGACAGGCTGACCTACGAACCGCAATTCTGGGGAATGGTGTTCCCGCTCGGCATGTACACGACTGGAACCTTTCAGCTTTCGAAGGCTTTGGATCTGCCGTTCCTTGCCGCAATCCCGAACGTCTTCATATATGTCGCCGTCTCCGCCTGGCTCGCCACCTTCGCCGGTCTTCTGGCTCACGTCGGACGAGCCGTCTGGATTGCCGTCGCGAACCGGGAGGGAGATTTCGCGACGGATTGAGCGCAGCGCCCCGCCCTCGGCGGACTTCCCGCCGCTGAACTCGATCCTCGCGTTCGGCACGGCTTCGCCCGCCTTCTGCGCGAATAGTATCGACGACGTCGATATTAACCTGCACGAGAATTCGCTTGGCAAGCCCCGGGACCTGATTCAAGTTTCGATTTAGTTGTCGCGCCGAGTGGAGAAAATCGGTGCAACTGGCCCTGCCACGATTGCCCTGCTCGCCCGACGCACCGCTTGTCCAAGGCCAGTCGTCCCGGTCGATCCGCGGCGTCTGGAAACACGCCTACCATCTCGACGACCAGAATCGCTGCACGAACGACACAGCGGCGAACGACCATCCGCTTGACTGGAACTTCGCAAGCCACAACCTGGACCGAGCACGGGCAAGGAGCAGGCCACACTGGATTCGCCGTTCAGGCCGATTAGAAGGAGGGTGTCATGACAGGATTGCGGCGTGTCGACTACGGCGCCGGCTCCTCGCGCCGGCAGGAGCAACGCGACCCTGACGGCGCTATCGCAGCCCAGCGATGGGCGTTTGCCATCGCGGCCGCCTTTGCCCTCGTGGGACTCATCCATGCGCTATGGTGAGCGGACGGCACGCACGGCCACCGTCGGCAAAGCATAGCGCCTGGAGGCGTGTAGCGAGATCGTCCGTGAAGGGCGCTGTCCCAAGCGGGCGCAAAAACGGCCGGCACGAGCGCCGGCCGTTTTTTTCGATGTGAGCGGCGAACTATTTCGGCTGCGGCATGACGCGCAGATAGGGCTTCAGCGTCTTCCAGCCGTTGGGATACTTGGCCTTGGCCTGCTCGTCGGAGACGGAAGGCGGGATGATGACGTCCTCGCCCGGCTTCCAGTTCACCGGCGTCGCCACCGTGTGCTTGGCGGTGAGCTGGCAGGAATCCAGCAGCCGCAGCACCTCGTCGAAGTTGCGGCCCGTCGACATCGGATAGGTGAGCATCGCCTTCACCTTCTTGTCCGGGCCGATGATGAAGACCGAGCGCACGGTCGCATTGTCGACGGCGGTGCGGCCCTCGGACGTGGTGCCGGCGCCGGCGGGGAGCATGTCATAGGCCTTGGCCACGCGCAGATCGGAATCGGCGATCAACGGATAGGTGACCTTGGCGCCCTGCGTCTCCTCGATGTCGGCGGCCCATTTCTCGTGGTTGCCGACGGGATCGACGCTGAGGCCCAGGATCTTGGTGTTACGCTTGTCGAATTCCGGCTTCAGCTTGGCCATGTAGCCGAGTTCGGTGGTGCAGACCGGCGTGAAATCCTTCGGGTGCGAGAACAGGATGCCCCAGGAATCGCCGAGGAAGTCGTGGAACTTCAGCTTTCCCTGGGTCGAATCCTGCTCGAAATCCGGAGCCGTGTCGCCAATTCGCAGTGACATGTGATCCTCCCTTTGCTCTGAAATGAAACGCGCCGCGCCTATTCGCTGGCGGCGCGCATGAGATTTTGCGGACGTTTGAAGTCACGGTCGTGACGCAGCGCCGGCACCATGCCGCGTGCCTTCTGCACATTCTCCAGGTCGATCTCAGCCAGGATGAAGCCCGGATCATCGCCGGCATCGGCCAGCACCTCGCCCCAGGGCGCGATGATCAGCGAATGTCCGTAGGTCCTGCGTCCCTCGGCATGCTCGCCGGTCTGCGCCGGGGCGAAGACGAAGCAGCCGGTCTCGATGGCACGGGCGCGCAGCAGCACGTGCCAATGCGCCTGGCCCGTCGGCACGGTGAAGGCGGCGGGCACCGACAGCATCACCGCGCCGGCCTGGGCCAACGCGCGATGCAGATAGGCGAAGCGCACGTCGTAGCAGATGGTGAGGCCGAGGCCGCCCCACGGCGTCGCCACCACCACCGCCTGCTCGCCCGGCCGCACGCCGTTCGATTCGCGATAGGTCTCGCCGTTCGGCAGATCGACGTCGAACATGTGGATCTTGTCGTAGCGCGCGACGACCTCGCCCGTGGGACCGAAGACGAAACAGCGATTGGCGATGCGGCCATCCTCGGCCAAGACCGGCATGGAGCCGATCTCCAGCCAGATGCCGAGGTCTTTCGCGAGCTTCGAGAAATGCGGCAGGCCGGGATGGTCCTGTTCCCTCGGCGTCTTGGCCAGCGATTTCGCCCGATTCGGCTCGATCAGCGTGGTGTTCTCCGGCGTCATCACCAGCTCCGCGCCGGCGGCGGCGGCCTGGCGGATCAGCTGGGTCGCGGCGGCGATGTTCGGCGCGATCTCCGCCGCCGAGTTCATCTGCACACAGGCCGCCTTGAAGATCTTGCTCATGATGCCTGGTCCAAAAGGGGTTGCAACTTGCCGGCGCGGTCGAGAGCGTAGAGGTCGTCGCAGCCGCCGACATGCTGGCCGTTGATGAAGATCTGCGGCACCGAGGTGCGGCCGCCGGCGCGCTCGCGCATTTCGGCACGCAACTTGCCGTCGGTCATGACATCGAACTCCTTGTATTGCACGCCGCGCGCTTCCAGAAGCTGCTTCGCCCGCGAACAATAGGGGCAAAGCATGGTGGTGTAGATCTCGACCTGCGCCATTCACTCCGTCCGCGATCAATTCACACACGACCCGGCATAAACCCGATCGCGGCCAGTACTTTTGGCCGTCAAGGAGCGAAAAGCAAGACCGCGCGACGCGAAATTTACTGGTGGCGGACCACCCTGGCGAAGACCAGCAGATCGACCGCCTTGGCCCCTGAATTGAGCAGGGTCTTTGCGCAGGCTTCCGCCGTCGCGCCGGTGGTCAGCACGTCGTCGATCAGCAGAATCCGTGCGCCGGCAAGGGCTTGCGCGTGGCGGCGGTTGACCTGGAAGGCGCCGGCGACGTTGCGGCGCCGGGCCTCGCGCCCGAGATGGCCCTGGGTCGGAGTCGCCCGGCGCCGGATGAGCAGATCCGGCACCACGCGTTTTCCTTGTGCGCCGCCGATGGCATTGGCGAGCACGGCGGCCTGGTTGTAGCGCCGGCGCACGAGACGCAGCCAGTGCAACGGCACCGGGGCGACGAGATCGGCTTCCGCGACCAGATTGGCGCCAGCGCGCGCCATCCAGCCGGCAAAGGTCGCGGCGCCCTCCAGCCGGTCGGCATGCTTGAAGCGCAGGATCAGGTCGCGGCTGGCATCGTCGTAGACGAGCGCCGCGCGCGCCCGCTCGAAACGGGGGCGGCGCGCGCTGCAGGCGCCGCACAAAGCCTCGCCGCCGAGGTCGAACTCGAAGGGCAGGCCACAGGCGGCGCAGCACGGCGTTCCCAGGAAACGCAACTTCGACCAGCAGGCGCCACACAGCGCGCCGTGGCCGCCGACCAGATCGCCGCATTGCAGGCAGCGCGGCGGCAGCACCGCGTCGAACAGGCCCGCCGCGGAGCGGCGCAGGACGCCGCGCCAGGCGGCGAGATACGAAAGGTCGGCGAAGCTCGGCATGGCCCAGCTTGCGAAGCCGCGGCCGCTGTTGTCAATTGGCCGCCGGTTTTGGCCACTCAGGGTGAGACCAGGTGCAGGACACAGTCCCGGAACAGGCGCGGGTCTTCGACCGCCGGATGCTGCGGCAGCGGCGGGCGCGTGCGGCGGCGCTGCCGGGGGATCACGACTTCCTGCTGCGCGAGGTGGGCGAGCGGCTGGTCGACCGGCTGGCGGACGTGACCCGCAGCTTCCCCCTGGCGCTCGATCTCGGCTGCCGGGGCAAGGCGCTGGCGGAGACGGCTGCCGTCCGCGACAAGGTCGCAACCCTGTTCCAGGGCGGCCTTGCCCTGGGCGATGCCAGCGGGCTGCGCTTCGTCGCCGATGAGGAGATGCTGCCGCTCCGCGCCGAGAGCCTCGACCTGGTGCTGAGCAATCTGGCGCTGCATTGGGTGAATGACCTGCCGGGCGGGCTGGCGCAGATTCGCGCGGCGCTGAAGCCCGACGGGCTGTTCCTTGCCAGCCTGTTCGGCGCCGGCACGCTCAACGAGCTGCGCACCTGCCTGATGGAGGCGGAACTGGCGGAGACCGGCGGCGCCAGCCCGCGCGTCTCGCCCTTCGCCGCGCTGCGCGACGCGGCCGGCCTGCTGCAGCGCGCGGGCTTCGCCCTGCCGGTCGCCGATTGCGACACGATCACCGTGACCTATCCCGATATGTTCCGCCTGCTCGCCGATCTGCGCGGCATGGGCGAGACCAACATCCTGCTGGAGCGGCTGAAACGGCCGACGCGCCGTGCCGTCTTCGCCAGGGCGGCCGCCCTCTACCAGTCCCGCTTTGCGGAGCCGGACGGCAGGCTGCGCGCGACCTTCCAGATCCTGTTCCTGACCGGCTGGGCGCCGCACGCATCGCAGCAGCTTCCCGCCCGGCGCGGCAGCGGCCAGGCCGACCTGCGGGACGTTTTCCGCGAGCACTGAAAAAGAAACGGCCCGGCTTTTCACCGGGCCGTTCGTGACGAGAGGATAGCCGATCAGGCGGCCTTGCGGGCGCCCTGGTCGCGATAGCGGTGCGCCAGCGGACTCTTGGGCTTCAAGGCGAGGCGCTCGTTGGCCAGCGCGCGGACCAGCTTGCGCTGGCCGCCGCGCTGCGCCGCCTCGATCAGCGTCAGGTCGATGAGGTCGCGCTGGGCATGGCTGCCGCCGAAGCGGCCGGCGATGTTGCGCAAGGGACGCAGGATCTCGATCACCGCCGGATAGCTGCCCTGGTCGAAGGCGAGGAAGGCGCGCGCCAGCGGCAGGCCGACGTCGCGGGTCATCGCCGCATTGTCGGATTGCTTCTGCGCGGTTTGCGACATGGTCGCGACGACGCGCTCCGCCTCGTGCCGGCGGCCGGCGCCGAGCAGCGCCATCACCGCATGGGCGTCGTTGAAGGCATAGAGCCGGTCCTCGCCCAGCGGCTGCCAGCGATCGGCGATGGCTTCCCAGCGGTCGCCGAGATCGAGGCCGCGCAGCTGCAAGCGCCACAGCAGCGCCGATGCATCGACCATATCGAGCACGACATTGGACTGGCCGCCCTTGATGGGGCCGTCATAGAGCTTCAGCACCTCGGCGTTCTGGTCGGCCTCCAGCCGGAACAGCGCCAGATGCCACCAGTTGTGCACGGCGAAGAAGGATTCCGGCGCCCAGCCGTCCTCGCCCTCGCGCAGCCATTTGGCGCCGTCCTCGTAGCGGCCCATCATCTCCATCACGTGGGCGACGGCGTGATAGGCCCAGCCGTCGCGGCCGTTCATCGCGATGGCGCGGCGGCCGGCCTCCTCGGCGCGGGCATAGTCCGCGGTCTCCTCGAGACCGAAGGAATGCATGGCGAGCAGCGCGTGATAGCCCGGCATCTGCTGCTGCCACTCGGGCAGCACGCGGGCCACGCGGTCGCGCAGGTTGCGGCTGTCGCCGCGGTAGAAGTCGAGCAGATGGCCCATCTGCAGCGCCAGGATGTCGTGCGGGTCCTCCACCAGGATGTCCTCCAGCCGCTCCGAGGCGCGGTGGTAGGCGCCGTCGACCAAGCAGGCAACAGCGGCCGCATGGCGGCGTTCGCGGTCGTTCAGCTTCAGCTGGCGCAGCCTGGCGAGCAATTCGGCCGCCGCCGGGACCGGCCCGCGCTCCATGCCTGAGAGCAGCAGATAGGCCTTGAGCGCGATCGCCATGGCGAAATCCGGGCTCTCGGCCAGGGCCGCGTCGGCGGTGGCGACGGGATCGCCGACATAGCAGTTGAACTGGCTGATCGCCGTCTCGTAGAGCTCCAGCGACCGGGCATTGGCGCCGCTCACCGGCGCGCCGCGATGATCTTTCAGAATCATGTGTCGTCTCCCTCATATCCGGCGGCTCGATCCGGACCGATCCCCGGCTCACCGCGTCCCGCTGGTCTACGGGATCCGCCGGCGTGGCGCTGTGAGACGCTTCACACCGGCTAGAAGGCCGAATCGCGCTCCAATGCCGCCTGGGTCCGCAGGCGGCCCAGGTCGGTGATGGTGAGGCCGCCCTCCTCGGTGCTGACGATGCCCTTCTGGCTCCAGGCGGCGAGCTGCTTGTTGATCGCCTCGCGCGAGACGCCCAGCATCTGCGCCAGCTCGGTCTGCGAAAAGATGCGGCCGAGCCGCGCCGCGTTGCCGTCGATCTCGGCATGGGCGGTCACCAGGTCGTTGAGCTTGCGCGCCAGGCGCACCGGCAGCTCGGCGAAGGCGAAGTCGCTCAACAAGTCGGTCTTGCGCCGCAGCCGCTCGCACAGCAATTCGATGATGTGGCGGCCGAGTTTGGCGTCACCCTCGAGAACCGAGAGAAACGCCGAGCGCTGGATGACCAGCAGCTGGGTCGCCTCCTGGGTGGTGGCGTTGGCGGTGCGCGGCAGGCCATCGAGCAGGGCGATCTCGCCGAACACGTCGCCGGGTTCCATGATCGAGAAGGTCAGCTCCTTGCCGCTGTCGCTGCCGACCCAGATGCGCACCAGCCCGTCGATCACGGCATAGAGCGCGTCGCCCTCGTCGCCGCGGTTGAACAGGGTCTCGCGCCGCCCCAGCTGCTTGGTGACGGAAAGCGACGCGAGCCGCTCCAGGACGGGCTGGGCCACGTCCTGGAACAGGAAGCTGCGCCGAATCAAGGCCTGACGTTCGTTCTGGTCCAGTTTCCGCATGCCAAATCCCGAATGAATCCATGGTCCCGCCGATATCTGGCGGGAATGCGCCCGCGGCGCCAGGGCGATCCTGTGAAGCACCTCACAGGAGGCAGGCGCCGAAATCCCTATGTCACTGTGCGTATTGGTCCCGCGCCGCCGGACCGCCCGCGGATTCCCCGGCGGTGGTGCGACACAAATGATAGTATAACAGGACTTTCCGCGGACTTGGAACGGAATAGAGGTGGCCCATGCGTGGTGTGAAATCCATGAAGCCGATGCTTCGGCTGGCGATTCTGGCGGCTGGATTAGCCTCCGGCGCGCTGCTGGCGTCGAACCCCGCCTTCGCCGAGCTGCGCAATTGCCAGATCGCGCGGGTCGCCGGCGAGGCCAGCCTGTCCCATGACGGCAAACGAGCCCCGGCCGAGGCCGGCATGGCGCTGGGGCCGAAGGACCAGATCCGCACCGGCGGCGACGGGCGGGTGGAGATCGGCTGTTCCGATGGGACCACGCTGACGATCGGCGCCGAGACGGAGATCAATCTTGGCTCCCTGGTCGGCGAGCAGGGCGCGGACGAGACCATCGCCATGAGCCTGCATCGCGGCATCGCCAGGTTCCTGGCGCCGGTGCGCACCTGGGGCACGTTCAATGTCTTCGGCCCGGTGGCGGTTGCCTCGGTGCGCTCGACCGAATGGGTGATGGAGACGCCGAAGCGCGGCACCAACGTGCTGGTGCTGAAGGGCCGCGTCGAGGTGCGCAGCAAGCGCGGCGACGGCTATGTCATCGGCACCGGCTATGGCATCGACGTGGCCCGTGACGGCACCGTCGGCGAACCCAAGCAATGGGGCGCGGAACGGGTGGCGAAGACGCTGGCGCGGGTGACCTTCCCCTGATCGGCGGCAGCGAGCCCGACCCCCCATCATGCGCACGTCGATCGGAAAACTGCGGTCCGCCTGGGCGCTTGCCGCCCTGGCCGCCGGCCTTCTGATCGGCTGGTGGCATCCGACCGGCAACTACGCCGTCACCGCTTCGCTCGAGGGGCGCCTGCTCGACCTGCGGCACATGGCGCGTGGGCCCATCGCCCCGCCCGCGGATTTCGCCATTGTCGCCATCGACGACAAGACGCTCAGCCGCTTGCAACGTTTCCCCGTGCCGCGCGACGCGATCGCCGCCGCAATCGACCGGTTGACCGATGCGGGGGCGAAGGTAATCGCGGTCGACCTGCTGTTGCTGGAGCGCGAGACGCCCAGCATCGGCAATTCGCTTTCACCGGGCGACAATGCGCTGGCGGCCGCGCTGACGCGCCACGGCAAGGTGATCCTGGCCGCGGCGGCGGCGCCCGACGTCGCGGCGATCTCCGACAGCTGGAGCGATCTTGTCCGTCGCAACAGCTTTTCGGTCGTGCAGGCCACGCCCGGCTTGCCGCAATTCACCATGCGCCCGGTGGGCGCGCTGCTGCCGATCGACGGTCTGGCCCAGGCGGCGCTGCTCGGCCATGTCAACGTGCCGCGCGACGCTGATGGCGCCATCCGCCGCGTGCCGCTGGCCATGCCGGTGGATCAGTCCGACTACCTGCCGGCGATGCCGCTCGTGGCCGTGCAACTGCTGCGAGACATCGCGCGGTCGGAGCTGCAGCTGATGCTCGGCGCCAGCGTCAGCCTGGGCGGAAACGAGATCCTGACCAGCACCGACAGCACCATCGCGCTCAATCACTACGGCGGCCAGGGCACCTTTCCGACCTACGCCCTCGTCGATGTCATCGACGGCGCGGTGCCTGCCGAAAAGCTGGCGCGGAAGGCAGTCTTCATCGGCTCAACCGCGCTCGGTTTCGGTGACATGTTCATGTCGCCCTTCTCGCCGCAGTTGCCAGGCGTGGAGGCCCTGACCACCGCCGCGGCCAATATCGCCGCCGGCCAGTATCTGCGGCGCGACGGCTCGACCTTCGCGATCGACGTGATCGTCGCCGGGTTGCTCGGGTTGCTCGCCTTCGTTGCCGCCAACCAGCGCTCGCTTGGGGTAGCGGGCAGCGCTACCGGCGCCCTCTGGCTCGCCGCCGCGCTGGGAACCTACCTCGCCTTCGCCGAGGCCTATCTCTGGCTCGACGCCACCACCTTCGCGCTGGTGCTGCTGTCGATCGGCCTCGCCACCTTCATCGGCCGCATCGTGCAGCAGCGGCGCATCTCCGGCCAGTTGCAGCACGAGCGCGACAACCTGGCGCGCTATCACTCGCCGCTGCTCTCCGACTGGCTGGCAGCGCAGCGCCGGCCGAGTTTCAACGAGCGGGCGCAGAGCGCGGCGGTGATGTTCGTCGACGTCGCCAGCTTCACCCGGCGCAGCGAGCAGATGGGTCCTGCCGCCACGGTCGCCTTCCTGCGCGACCTGCACGGGCGGATCGAGCGCGCAGCGCTGGCCCATCGCGGCGTCATCGAGCAGTTCATGGGCGACGGCGCGATGATCATCTTCGGCCTGCCGGAGACCGCGCCCGACGATGCCGCCCGCGCGCTGGCCGCTGCGCAGCAGCTGATGACCGATCTGGGCGACTGGAACCTGGATTTGAAGAGCCATGGCGCCGAGGCGGTGCGGCTGCGCGTCGGGTTGCATTACGGCCCCGTCGTGGCGGCGCTGCTCGGCGGCGAGCGCCAGGGCCAGATCACGGTCGCCGGCGATACGGTCAACGTTGCCAGCCGCCTGCAGGAAATGGGCAAGGAGCACGGCGCCGCGATCGTTGCCTCCGCCGAGTTCGTCGCCAGCGTGCAGGCGGCGGGGCGCAGCGACCTGCTCTCCGGCCTGCAGCGCCTGACCGGGCAGAGGGTCCGGGGCCGGGACGAGGCCATCGACCTCTGGATCTGGCGCTAGAGCGGGCCTCCCCTCCCCCGCCCATCGTCGCAACCGCGATACTGGGCGTCGCGCGAGGTGTTCCATTTACACCCGGCGCTTCCTATGGTCTTCTGCAAGCAATCAAGAAGAATGCAGGGAGGCGGCGGCGCCGACGGCGCACCATCCGCCAGAGCGAAGTTGCGTGCGAAGCCGGAAGGGGACGGATGCTTGCTTTCTTGCTGAAGCGGCTGGCGTCGCTTGTATTCACGATGTTGGCGGTTTCGGCCCTGGTTTTCGCCGCCTTCGAATTCACCCCAGGCCAGGTCGCAACCAAGGTGCTCGGCCCGTTCTCGACGCAGGACCAGCGCGACCGTCTCATGGAAGAGCTTGGCCTCAACCGGCCCGTCTGGGAGCGATACATCGAATGGCTGGGCAACACGCTGACCGGCGATCTCGGCTATTCGACGCTCTTTAAGACCGCCGTCAACAACATCATCTGGGACCGCCTGGCCAACACCCTGCTGCTGGCGGCGCTCGCCTTCGCCATCATCGTGCCGCTCTCCATCCTGCTCGGCATCGCCGCCGGCATGCGCGAGGGCTCGGTGCTCGACCGCACCATCTCGGTGGGGAGCATCGTCACCACCTCGGTGCCCGAATTCGCCTCTGGCGTGTTCCTGGCCTCGATCTTCGTCATCGGCCTCGGCTGGCTGCCCGGCACCTCGCCGCTCGATTCCGGCGCCGGCTGGCCGATCGCGGCGCAGCTCGTGCTCCCCGTGACGGTGATGGTGCTCTACGACCTCGGCTATGTCGTGCGCATGGTGCGCGCCTCGATGGTCGAGGTGATGACGCGGCCCTACATCCGCACCGCGATCCTCAAGGGTCTCAGCTTCCGCGACGTGATCCTGAAGCATGCCCTGCGCAATGCCATGATCGCACCCTTCACCGTGATCCTGCTGCAGATCAACTACCTCATCACCGGCGTGGTGGTGGTCGAGGCGGTCTTCGCCTATCCCGGCTTCGGCCGCATGATCCTGGAATCGGCGCTGGCGCAGGACGTGGCGACGGTGCAGGCGGCCTCGCTCTTCGCCGTCTTCGTTTCGGTGATGACGCAGATCGCCGGCGATCTCGGCTACATGATGCTCAACCCCCGCATCCGGTTCAGCTGAGGAAGCGCGCAGATGGCCATGACCGAAAACGCCGGCGCGGTCTCCCAGATCTGGGAACGGGTGCGGCTGCTGCGCGAATCGCCGGTTGGCGTGATCGGCGCCTTCCTGGTCGCCTTCTGGGTGGTGGTGGCGCTCTTCGCCCCACTCCTGGCGCCCTTCGAGCCCAATGCCAGCAACCTCGACGCGCTCGGCGACCCGACGCCGAGCGCGGTCAACTGGCTCGGCGTCGACATGTCGGGCCGCGACATCCTCACCCGCATCATCTGGGGCTCGCGCACCGTGCTGAGCGTGGCGCCGGTCGCCGTCTTCGCCGCCTATGCCCTCGGCTGCCTGCTCGGCCTGCTCGCCGGCTATTACCGCGGTTGGGTCGACAATCTGATCAACCGGGTCTCGGACATCATCCTGTCCTTCCCGGCGATCGTGCTCTACATCATCGTCATCATGCGGTTCGGGCCCAGCGCCTTCAACATCGTGCTCGCCGTCATCTTCATCGCCACGCCGCAGATCATGCGCATCGTGCGCGGCATGACGCTCGAGCTGCGCGAGCGCGAATACGTCGCCGCGGCCAAGATGCGCGGCGAATCCGCGCTCTACATCATGTTCGTGGAGATCCTGCCCAACGCCCGCGGGCCGCTGATCGTCGATGCCTGTTTGCGCATGGGCTACACCACCATCGCCATCGGCGTGCTCGGCTTCCTCGGCCTCGGCCTGCCGCCGCCGGACCCGGATTGGGGCGGCATGGTGAAGGACAGCTACGCGCTGATGTCGATCTATCCGCACATGGCCTTGTTCCCGGCGGCGGCGATCACCTCGCTGGTGGTGGGGTTCAGCCTGCTGGCCGACGGCATGCGCGAAATCAGCATGCGGGACTAGGGAGACGCCGCGATGACCGCAACCGCCCTCGCCGCCCGCCCTGCTCCCCTCGCTGCCGACGCGCCGGTGCTCGAGCTGCGCAATGTCAGCATCTCCTATTTCGTGCGCGCGGGCGAGATGCGGGTGGTGCCCGACATCAGCTTCAGGCTGGCCCAGGGCGAGGCGCTGGGTCTGGTCGGCGAGTCCGGCTGCGGCAAGTCCACAATCGCCTTCGCCGTGATGCAGTATCTGGGCTCGGTCGGGCGCGTCACCGGCGGCCAGGTGCTGTTCGAGGGCCGCGACCTCGCCCACATGCCGGCGGACGAGCTCCGCGCGATCCGCGGC
>JAEUKU010000449.1 GCA_016794075.1 Rhodospirillaceae bacterium | reverse complement strand
CCGGCCTCGGCCTGCCCCTGAGCCGCAAGCTGGTCGAGCGACATGGCGGCACGCTGGAGCTGAGCAGCACACTCGGCCGTGGCACCCGGGCGCGGATCTGGCTTCCCGGCCGGGTGAGCGGGCTGGAAGCCCTGTGGCCGGCCATGGACCGGCCTGCAGACAAACCATTGATGTAGCGCCAAAAAATAGTGGCTTCCTTGCGCGAAATGTTATGTTATAACAACGCCGATCCAATGAGGATGCGGCCAAATGCAAGCGGGTCCGGGTCAAACCATTCTGTGCTGGGGTGCCGGCCGCCGGGTCGCGGCCGCGGGCCTTGCCCTGATCGGCCTGTGGGCCCTGGTCTGGTGGGCGGTCGGATGAGCTGCGGCGCCCGCCGCTAGCCGATCCGGCGAATTCCAGCATGGCGCACCGCCACCACCACCTCGTCCAGGAAACCCGGGCAAGTGCCTCGCCGGCGATCGTGCGGCTGAACGACGTCACCATCGCCTATGACCGCCATCCGGTCGTGCACCACCTCAGCGGCGGTTTCGCCGCCGGCAGCCTGACCGCCCTGATCGGACCGAACGGTGCGGGCAAGAGTACGCTCTTGAAGGCCATCGCCGGCGTCCTGCCGGTTTCCAGCGGCAGCATCGATTTCGCCATCGACCGGCGCCAGGTCGCCTATCTGCCGCAGGTGGTCGATGTCGACCGCTCCTTTCCGCTCCGGGTCGTCGACGTCGTCGATCTCGGCCATTGGCGCAAGGCCGGCGCGACGCGGCGCATCGGCGCCGACGACCGCGCCGCCAGCTACGCGGCAATCGCCGCCGTCGGCCTCAAGGGGCTGGAGGCGCAGCCGATCGGCAAGCTCTCGGTCGGCCAGTTCCAGCGCGTGCTGTTCGCCCGCCTGATGGTGCAGGAGGCGGCGCTGATCCTGCTCGACGAGCCGTTCAACGCGGTCGACCAGAAGACCAGCGCCGACCTGATGCGCATTGTGTGCGACTGGCACGCCGGCGGCCGCACCGTGATCGCCGCCTTGCACGACCTCGAGCATGTGAAGCGCGACTTTCCCGAAGCGCTGCTGATGGCGCGCGAGAAGGTGGCGTGGGGACCGTCGGCCGAGGTGCTGACCGACGCCAACCTCGAGCGCGCCCGCCAACTGGCGGCGAACTGGACCGACCCGGCGGCGGTGTGCGAGCGATGACGGTGCAGTCGCAAGTCGATTCCCTCCCCCGGAACGGGGGAGGGTTAGGGAGGGGGCAGCGCGCGCTCCACCGCCGAACAGCTTTCGCTCGCTGCCCCCGCCCCGTCCCTCCCCTGTGCGGGGGGAGGGGGATATATCGCGCGCGCTAGTTCCATGCTCTACGACCTCCTCCTGCAACCGCTGCTCGACTTCGCCTTCATGCGCCGGGCGCTGGTGGCGTGCCTGGCGCTGTCGGTCAGCGCCGGGCCGATCGGGGTGTTCCTGGTGCTGCGGCGGATGAGCCTGATGGGCGATGCCATGTCGCATGCCATCCTGCCGGGCGCCGCCATCGGCTTCCTGCTTGCCGGCCTGTCGCTGTGGGCGATGAGCCTGGGCGGGCTCGCGGCGGCGCTGCTGGTGGCGTTGCTCGCCGGCGGCATGAGCCGGCTGACCCCGCTGAAGGAAGATGCGGCGCTGGCCGGCTTCTATCTCATCTCGCTCGCGCTCGGCGTGCTGCTGGTCTCGCTCAAAGGCAGCAATGTCGACCTGCTGCACATCCTGTTCGGCACGCTGCTGGCGGTGTCGGACGACGCGCTGCTGCTGATCGCGGGCACGGCAAGCCTGACCGTCGTGGTGCTGGCGGCGATCTACCGCACGCTGATCGCCGAGTGCTTCGACCCCGCCTTCCTCAGGGCGGTGGGCGGGCGCGGCGGTCTCGCCCACGTGCTGTTCCTGGCCCTCGTCGTCGTCAACATGGTGGCGGCGATGCAGGCGCTGGGCACCCTGATGGCGGTGGGGTTGATGATGTTGCCGGCGGCCGCGGCGCGGCTGTGGACCATCTCCATCGGCCGCATGATCGCGGTTGCCGTCCTGGTCGCCGCTTCGTCGTCGGTCATCGGGCTGCTGGTCTCGTACCACGCCGATCTGCCGTCGGGCCCCTCGGTCATCCTCGCGGCGGGCGGCGTCTATCTCGTCTCGATCCTGGCGGGCGCCAATGGCGGGTTGCTGCGCCGCCTGCTGCCGCAACGCCACCTGGAGCACTAGGCGCGGGCGGCATCGGGCGCATTGCTGCCCCCCGTTTGCGTGCATTGCCAGGGGCGGCGCCCTTCGCCATCATCGCGGCGACGCGAATCTGGGGACCGCCTGCGCATGAACGTGCTGATCATCAAGAACAATCCGGACACGCCGCCCGCGCTCGTCGGCGATCATCTGATCGCCGCCGGCGCGACGCTGACCACGGTGCAGCCGCACACCGGCGACGCGTTGCCTGCCTCCACCGCGGAATTCGACGGCGCGGTGATCCTGGGCGGGCCGCAGCATGCGGGCGACGACCGGACCTATCCGGCCTTCCTGCCCATGCTCGACCTGCTGCGCGAATTCCATGCGCAGGAGAAGCCGCTGCTCGGCCTGTGCCTGGGCAGCCAGCTGCTGGCGCGCAGCTTCGGCGAGAAGGTGCGGCGGCACCACACGTTCGAGGTCGGCTATCCGGAAATCGAGATCACCGATGCCGGCAAGGACGATCCGCTGCTCGCCGGCCTGGCGCCGCGCCAGCGCATCCTGCAATGGCACGAAGACACCTTCGACATGCCGCAGGGGGCGGTGCATCTGATGCAGGGCGATGCCTGCCGCAACCAGGCCTTCCGCTACGGCCGCACCACCTACGGATTCCAGTGCCACTTCGAGGTGTCGGAGGAGCTGGCGCAGACCTGGTTCCGGAACTGGGGTCACACGATCGTGCGGCGCTACGAGGAGCCGCAGGGCCAGGCGGTGCTGCAGCAGGCGCGCGACGGCATTGCCCGCCACGCCGCGGGTGCCGCGGAGTTCTGCCGCGTGGTGACGCAGCGCTGGGCCGAACTGTTGCGGCAGGGCCGCGACCGGCGCCGGGGCGAAGCAGCCTGATCTCGCGGCCGATCCATGCCGTTCGGGCATGGTTGCGCCCGCTCAACACTTAGTGAGTGGCAAGCTGCGCTTCGGCGGCTAACATCGATCCTGGAATGGCGGGGGGATGCCATTTGCCCGCACGTACGCCAGGATCGGATCGGGGATGATCGCACCGGACCCATCGACGCCGGAACACGCCGCCGATCCGCATGGTCGCGGCGCGCGGCTGCGCCGCTGGCTGCCTTTGGCATTGCTGGCGCTGGGCACGATCCTGTTCTTCGCTTTCGATCTCGACCGCTTTGTCAGCCTCGCGAAGCTGCGCCAGCATCATCACGAACTCGCCGCCTTCGTCGCCGCGCACTACCTGGCGGCGCTGCTGATTTATGCCGGAATCTACGTGCTGTTCGTCGCGCTCTCGCTGCCGGGCGCCGTGTGGCTCACCATCGTCGCCGGCTATCTGTTCGGCGTGTTCCCGGCCGCGGCGGTGACGGTGCTGGCGGCGACCATCGGCGCCTGCCTGCTGTTCCTGGCGGCCAAGAGCTCGCTCGGGGCGTACCTGCATGAGCATGCCGGGCCATGGCTCGCCAAGGTCGAACGCGGGTTCGGCGAGAACCAATGGAGCTATCTGCTGATGATGCGCCTGGTGCCGGTGGTGCCGTTCTTCGTCGCCAATCTGCTGCCGGCCTTCCTCGGCGTGTCGCTCGGCGTCTTCCTCGTCACCACGGCGCTCGGCATCATTCCCGGCACCGTCGTCTACAGCTTCGCCGGCGCCGGCCTCGGCAGCGTGCTGGCGAGCGAAGCGGAGCTCACCTGGCATAGCCTGCTCAACCCGCAGATCAAGCTGGCGCTGACCGGCCTCGCCGTGCTCGCGGCCTTGCCCATCGCGGTCAAATACTGGCGCCGGCGCAAGGGAGGCGCGTGATGCGCGAGATCACGCCCGACATCTGCGTCATCGGCGCCGGCTCGGCCGGGCTGTCGCTCGCCGCCGGCGCCGCGCAGCTCGGCGCCGAGACGGTGCTGATCGAAGCAGGCGCCATGGGCGGCGAATGCCTCAATTTCGGCTGCGTGCCGTCGAAAGCGCTGCTGGCCGCGGCCCATGCGGCGGTCAGTCATCGCGATGCGGCGCGCTTCGGCGTCGACGCCGCGGCCCCCGCCATCGACCGCGCCCGCGTCGCGCAACATGTGACGGACGTGATCGCCGGCATCGCGCCGCATGATTCGGTGGAGCGGTTCACCGGCCTCGGCGTCACCGTGATCCAGGCGCATGCGCGCTTCGTCGACCGCGACACGGTGGAAGCCGGCGATGCGCGGATCAAGGCGCGACGCTTCGTGCTCGCCACCGGCTCCAGCGCCTTCGTCCCGCCGATCCCCGGCCTCGACAAGGTGCCCTTCCTCACCAACGAAACGGTGTTCGCGCGCTGCGCCGAGATCCGCGACCTGATCGTGCTCGGCGGCGGGCCGATCGGCGTGGAGCTGGCGCAGGCCTTCGCCCGGCTCGGCGCGCGGGTGCAGCTGGTGGAGATGGCGAAGCTGCTGCCGCGCGACGATGCGGAAGCGGCGGAGCTGGTGCGCGGGGGCCTGCGCACGGACGGCGTGGCGCTGCACGAGGATCGCACCGCGACCGAAGCGGCGATGGCGGGCGGGAAGGTGCGCCTTGCCACGCGCGACGCGGCGGGCAACGTCGCCTGGCTGGAGGGCGGCCACCTGCTTGTGGCGGTCGGCCGCCGGCCGCGGGTCGAGGGGATGGGCCTCGACGTCGCCGGCATCGCGGCCGGCCCCAAGGGCATCCAGGTGGATGCGGGCCTGCGCACCAGCAACCGCCGGGTCTACGCCATCGGCGATTGCACCGGCGGGCCGGCTTTCACCCATGTCGCCGGCGCCCAGGCGGCCCTGGTCATCCGCAACGTGCTGTTCCGGCTGCCGGCCCGGTTCGACAGCCGCGTCCTGCCCTGGGTCACCTATGCCGATCCCGAACTGGCGCAACTCGGCCTCACCGAGGCGGCGGCGCGCGCGGCAGGGGCCGACCCGGTCGTCACCCGAGTCGATTTCGCCGAGAACGACCGCGCCCGCGCCGAGCGTGCCGAGGCGGGCTTCCTCAAGGTCGTCTCGGATCGGCGGGGTCATATCCTCGGCGTCACCATCGTCGGGCGGCAGGCGGGGGAGCTGCTGGCGCCCTGGTGCCTGGCCATGTCCCGGCGGCTGAAGCTCTCGGCGCTGGCCGGGCTGCTGCTGCCCTATCCGACCCGGTCGGAGCTCTCCAAGCGCGCGGCGGGGCAGTTCTACGCGCCGCGGCTGTTTTCCGCCCCCGTCCGGCGGCTGGTGCGGTTCTTGCGCTGGTTTGGCTGAAAAGCTATCAAATCGGCATGCAAACGACCCGCTCCCGCGGCTCGCCCCGCCGGAAACGCCGCTAGGCCATGGCGGAAGAAAAGCCAGCGCTGCCCGGCTTCGGCCGTGGTCTGTCGGCCCGGCTCCTGGTCCTCACCGTCTGTTTCGTGATGTTGAGCGAGGTGCTGATCTACGCGCCCTCGATCGCGCGCTTCCGCGTCACCTGGCTCGAGGAGCGGCTCGCCAACGCCTATCTGGCGGTGCTCGCCCTGGAAGCGACGCCCGGCTACATGATCGACCCGGAGCTCGAGATCCGGCTGCTCTCCACCGCCGGCGCCCGGCTGATCGCCTTGCGCACGCCCGACGGCAAGAGCCTGCTGTTGCGCGGATCGACCGCGGCGCCCTATTTCGACGCCACCATCGATCTTTCCGACCAGATGGCGACGACCCTGATCAAGGACGCCTTCGCCACCCTGATGACCGACGGCAACCGGCTGCTCCGGGTCAAGGGCCAGACGCCGCGCGCGGGCGACGCCTGGCTCGACCTCGTGCTGGACGAGGCGCCGCTGCGCCAGGCGATGATCGCCTATTCCTGGCGCATCCTCGGCCTTTCCATCGTCATCTCGCTGGTGACCGCGACGCTCATCTTCCTGGCGCTGCAATGGCTGCTGATCCGCCCGATGCGCCAGCTGACCCAGCGCATGATGGAGTTCCGCGCCAATCCGGAAGACATGTCGCGCGACGAGGCGGCGCGCCGGCGCGGCGACGAGATCGGTGTCGCCGAGCGCGAATTCAACCAGATGCAGAAGCAAATCCAGAAGGCGCTGAAGCAGCGCGAGCGCCTGGCGGCGCTCGGCACCGCGGTCAGCAAGATCAATCACGATCTGCGCGGCGTGCTGGCGACGGCGCAGCTGGTCGCCGACCGCCTGGCGCATTCGCCGAACCCGGAAGTGCAGAAGATGGCGCCGGCCCTGGTGCGCTCGCTCGACCGCGCCATCGCTTTGTGCAGCGACACGCTGAACTTCACCCGCGAAGGGCCGGGCAAGCCGCATTTTTCGCATTTCGCCCTGGCCGAGCTGCAGGACGAGCTGGGCGAGAGCCTCGGCAGATACCTGAACGGCGCCAAGGTGCTGAGCGCCGATTACGCGCCCGATTTCCAGCTCACCGCCGACCGCGCGCAGCTGCAGCGGGTGATCCACAATTTGGCCGAGAACGCCCTGCAGATGGGCGCCGGCAAGGTGGCGGTGCGGGCCAGCCGCAAGGACGGCAAGGTCGAGATCGAGGTGGCCGACGATGGGCCCGGCCTGCCGCCGAAGGCGCTGCAGAATCTGTTCGTGCCGTTCCAGGGCTCGGCACGCTCCGGCGGCACCGGCCTCGGCCTTGCCATCGCGCGCGAACTCATGCGCGTCCAGGGCGGCGACCTGCGCCTCGGCCGCAACGACGCGAAGGGCGTCACCTTCGTGCTGGAACTGCCGGACCGCGAAGCGGCCTGAGCGCCATCACCCTATGGCCGCGCCGTAATACCATCGGATGACTTGCGATTCAGTCCTTCGCCGCCTATTTTGGCGCCGCCAGAACGGCAAGAGGGGAAGTTCGCCATGCACGAATTGAGCAAGATCGGGACGGTGGTGCTGCTGGGGCTGTTCGCCATCCTGTCCCTTTCGGTGGCCGCGCGCGGACACCAGGACCTCGCCTATTGGGGCGGGCTCGGCTTTTTCGTGTTCTGCATCCTGCTGGCGTTCTACGGCATCGCCAGGTTGACGGTCCACCCGTCCGAAGGCCGCGATCCGCACTGAGCCCGCCGCGGCCGCCCGCTCAATCCACCTGCAGCAGCAGCGCCTTCAAATAGGCGCTTTCCGGCAGCATCGGATGCACCGGATGGTCCGGCGCCGCCGCCGTCGCATAGAGGATGCGCCCCGCGCGTCCGGCTTCGTGCAACCCACGCGCCACCTGGGCGCGGAACTCCTCCGCCGGCATGTGATGCGAGCACGAGGCGAGGAACAGGAAACCGCCGCTGCGCACGCGCGAGGCGCAGAGCCGCGCGAGCTTGCGATAGGCGCGGCCGCCCTGGTGGAAATCCTTCTTCGATTTCACGAAGGCCGGCGGATCGGCGATCACCAGGTCGAAGCTGCGATGCGTGGCCGCCGCCTGCTCGAGGAAATCGAAGGCCTCCGCCGTCTCGGTGGCGACGCGGTCCTTGATTTCGTTGCGCTCCGCCGCTTGGCGCAGCAAAGCGAGCGCGGGCGCCGAGCGATCGACGCAGAGCACGGAATTGGCGCCGTGCCGCGCCGCCTGGAGGCCGAAGCCGCCGCTATAGGCATAGAGGTCGAGCACGTCGCCATCGCGGGCGAAGCGCGCGGCGAGCGCCCGGTTGTCGCGCTGGTCGTAGAACCAGCCGGTCTTCTGCCCGGCGCTCGCGTCGGCCAGGAAATGCGCGCCATGCTCCACCACCTCGGCCGGGCCGGAGAGGCTGCCCTTGGCCAGGCGATGCATCGGCTCCAGCCCTTCCAGCGCCCGCGCCGGCCCGTCGCCGGACAGCACGATCGCCTTCGGCCGCAGCATCTTGTCCAGGATCGCGACCAGGGGCTCGGCGAGCCGGTCCATGCCGGCCGAGTTCGGCTCCACCACCAGCACGTCGCCGAAGCGGTCGACGACGCAGCCGGGCATGCCGTCGGCCTCGGCATGGATCAGGCGGTAATAGGGCACGCCGATCAGCTGATCGCGCAGCTTCAGCGCGCGTTCGAGGCGGCGTTTCAGGAAGCTCTCGTCGATCGGGCGCGCGGCATCGCGGGTCAGCAGCCGGATGGCGATCAGCGAGCGCGGGTTGAACAACCCCGTGCCGAGCGCCCGGCCGTCGGCGCGCTCGACGGTGACGATCTCGCCAGGGGGCAGCATCTTGGTCGCCGCATCCATCACCACTTCGTTGGAAAAGATCCACGGGTGCCCGGTCAAGGCGCGGCGGTCGCCGCCCTGCACCAGCTTCACCGAGGCGCGGTCTTGAGTCATGTCGTTTCCTATTCTCCCATCGCCACGCCGTCGCCCGATTCACCAAGCGCGACGCCGTCGCGCCGGGGGTCGGCCGCGCCGATCATGCGGTCGTCGATGAAGCGCACGATGGCGAGCCCGCTCTGCAATTCGCTCTCCTGCACCTCATGGCCGAGGGCTTCGAGCGCGGGGCGCAATTGCGCCGCCTCCGTGCTGGTTTCGACGACCGTGGGCCCGTTGCGGTTCAGCACATGCGGCGCGGCGACCGCCTGGCCCGGCGTCCGGCCCCAATCCGCGATCTCCACCACCGCCTGCGCGACGTAGCCGATGATGCTGGATCCGCCGGGGGAGCCGAGCGCGAAGGCCGGCCTGCCGTCGCGGTCGAAGGCGATGACCGGCGTCATCGAGCTGCGCGGCCGCTTGCCCGGCTCGACCCGGTTGGCGACCAGGCGGCCCTCGGCGGCGGGCAGGAAGGAGAAATCCGTGAGCTCGCTGTTCAGCATGAAGCCCCCGACCATGAGCTGGGAGCCGAAGGCGCGCTCGATCGAACTGGTCATGCTGACGATGTCGCCGGCGCTGTCGACGATGACGAGATGGCTGGTGGAGGCGGGCTCGAACTGGATCTGGCTGGCGCGCGCCAGGATCAGCGGGTCGCCGAGCTTGCCCGGCCGCGCCTCGCCGAGGCTGCGGTCGGGGCGGATCTGGCCGGCGCGGGCCTTGAGATAGGCGGCGTCGAGCAGGCCGCCGACCGGCACGTGGGCGAAATCCTCGTCGGCGACGTAGCGGTTGCGATCGGCGAAGGCGAGGCGGCTGGCTTCGGCCAGCAGGTGCATCGCCTGCGCGCCGTTCGGATGCATCGGCGCCAGGTTGAAATGCCCGAGCATGCCGAGGATCTGCAAGAGCGCGATGCCGCCGGAGGTCGGCGGACCCATGCTGCAGACCTCATAGACGCGATAGGGCGCGCACAAGGCGGCGCGTTCCCGGGCGCGGTAGTCGAGTAGGTCGGCGGCGCTCATCCGCGCAATCGCGCCTTGACTTGACCCGTCCTCGTTCACCTGCGCGACGATCGCATGGGCGAGCGCGCCGCCATAGAAGGCGTCGGCGCCGCCTTGCGCGATCGTGCGCAGGGTCTGCGCCAGTTCCGGGTTGCGCAGGACGGCGCCGGCGCCGTGCGGCGCGCCGGCGGCGTCGAAATAATAGCCGGCGGCGTCGGGATCGTGCTTCAGGTCCTTGGCGGCGGCGATCGCCTCGGCCAGGCGCGGCGCGACGACGAAGCCCCGCTCCGCCAGGTCGATGGCCGGCTGGAACAGCGCCGCCCAGTCGAGCCGGCCCTCGCGGCGATGCACCGTCTCCAGCAGCCGCAGCACGCCGGGCACGCCCACCGGCCGCCCGCCCAAGGCAGCGACGGCGAAGGGCAGCGGTTTGCCGTCGGCATCGAGGAACAGGTCGGCATGGGCGCTCTTGGGCGCCGCCTCGCGCCCGTCCCAGGCAGTGAGCTTGCCGGTCACGCCGTCCCAATGCAGCAGGAAGGCGCCGCCGCCGATGCCGGAGGATTGCGGTTCGACCAGGGTCAGCACGGCCTGGGCGGCGATAGCCGCGTCGACGGCGCTGCCGCCCCGGCGCAGGATGTCGAGCGCGGCCCGGGAGGCATCGGGATTGGCGGTCACCACCATGAAGCGCCGACCCGTGGCTTCCGCCGCCCCGGGCGATGCCGCCGGCGCAGCCGCCTCCGGCGGCGTATCGGCGGCGCAGCTGAGGAGGGGCAGGAGCAGGGCCAGGACAGCCGCCCGGCGGCGCCACGACGACGGGCCCGGTTTGACGCCCGGGCCGGCCGGGTGCGACAAGCCGCCGAGGCGCGCCTCCGCCCGGCAAGGAGTACGAAGGGATTGGTTGGTATGCATGGGCCGGAGCGTTCTTAGCGGCAAAACGCCGCCAGGGAAAGCGGGCCGCGAGCGCGATCCGGCGCGGCGCCGGCGCGACATTGAGGAGTTGAACGGTTGCTCGGCTATATCCTGCTGACCCTGAGCCTCGTCGGCGCCACGGTCCTGATCCACTACGAGGCCATGCAATGGGCGGCGCTGCGGGTGCTGCCGCGGCTCAATTTCCTGCCCACGCGCAGCCTGGTCATCGTCGGCGTGCTGGTCTGCATGGCGGCGCATTTCCTGGAGGTCATGCTGTTCGGCACGGTGCTGTTCGCCCTGTCGCGGCTCGGCTTCGCGGTCGGCTACGACGATGGGCTCAGGCGCAGCTTCCTCGATTTCATCAATGCCTCGATCGAGAGCTACACCTCGCTCGGGCTGGTCGACAGCGGCCACATGACCCCGGCGCATCGCCTGGTGTCCGGCGCCGAGGCGCTGACCGGCCTGGTCATGATCACCTGGTCGGCCTCCTTCACCTATCTGCTGATGGAGCGCTATTGGCGCCAGCGGCACGGCCGGCACTAAAGCGGGC